>CASEML010000131.1 GCA_949289145.1 uncultured Eubacteriales bacterium
CAGAAAGAAAGAAGAAATATCGGTCTGTGTGCGGGAGGACCATGTAGAGATGACAGATTTCTTTGGAGAGGCGTGCCGGACGGACGGTAAAGTGTCTATGGGATATGCAGTATTTCCGTCAGGGACGGTGGTGCCTCCTGCCTCCCATACGGGGGATGAATATTCCTATATTATATCCGGAAGAGTCAAGTGCGAAAGTAATGGGAAGGTTCAGGAAATGTCGGCTGGGGACGCTTCTTTTATCCCTGCCGGCGAAATGCACAAAAGCATGAATGACTCTGGGGAAGATGCAACTCTGGTGTGGATGCTGATCGAGAAGGATTAAAAATGATATCGGAGAGCACCGTGGCCGGAAGGCCGCGGTGTGTTTATAGGTGCGCCTGGCGGCGCACGTTTCTAATGGGTGAAAGTCCCCAATCCGCCCTGGTAGTGGGAAGGATATAGCTGAACACCAAGGGTGTCCTATTCATAACAAAGATTATGATTAACGTGAGGGGAATCTGAAGGAAGGTGTAGGCAAATCTCTGATCTGACGAACAGAAATCACATCAGGCTACAGTTAAGGATAAGGTTGCCTAACAAACTAAAGTCCAATAACTACTCGGAATTAACTGTGGTAAATGTGGCAGATGGATGGAGAGAAAGAAACGTGTGGTACCCGGGGAGGTCTCGTCAGCGGATGGAAACAGAGTAAGAAATCCGTCAGTAACAACGAATGGCGAGAAGTCAGCAGAGGTCATAGTACCATTGTGGTTGCAAACATGATGGGAAGGACTGAACTTTAGGAGATGTGAGTAAATGAATGTAACCAAAGATGGAATTAAGGACAGACAACTTCATATTGAGGACTATCTGCAAATGGTATCTGCGGAACAGAAAGAGTATGCAGAAGTGTCCGCCCATCAGAGGATTGCTGAAAACAACCACATCATCACAGATTTTCAAACGGACAAACTGATGGAAAAGATTTTATCGAATGATAACCTGAATCAAGCGTATAAAAAGGTAAAGTTTAACAAAGGAGCAGGAGGAGTCGATGGGATGAACGTGGATGGACTTCTGTCGTTTCTCAGAGATAACGGAATGCAACTGAAACAACAGTTAATGGATGGGAAATATAAACCCAATCCCGTCCGAAGGGTAGAAATACCCAAAGAAACCAAAGGAGAATACAGAAAACTTGGAGTGCCAACAGTAGTTGACCGTGTATTCCAACAGGCAATTACACAGGTGCTTTCTCCGGTATATGAGGAGCAGTTTTCAGAAAACAGTTTTGGTTTTCGTCCATGCAGGGGTGCACACGATGCACTAAAGCAATGCCAGACAAATGTAAATGATGGATATGCATATGTGGTAGATATGGATTTGGAAAAATTCTTTGACACAGTGTGTCAAAGCAAACTCATAGAAATACTATCACGAACCATCAAGGATGGAAGAGTTATTTCACTCATTCATAAATATCTTAATGCAGGAGTAATAAGCAGAGGGATATTTGAGAAGACAGAAATAGGTATGCCGCAAGGCGGCCCATTAAGCCCATTACTCAGTAACATCATGCTGAATGAACTAGACAAGGAACTAACACGCAGAGGGCACAGATTTGTGCGCTATGCAGATGATTGTATGATATTCTGCAAAAGCAGGAAAAGTGCAGAAAGAACCTTGAAAAACATCACACCATATATTGAGGGAAAACTTTTCCTAAAAGTAAATCGAGAAAAGACTTGTGTGTCACATATCAGCAAAGTCAAATACCTGGGATACAGCTTCTATAACTATCGAGGCAAATGCAGATTCAGAGTACATCCAAAGTCGGTTAGAAAGATGAAGAATAGAATCAGAGAACTGACAAATAGAAGCAATGGATGGGGAAATGAATATCGGGCACTGAAACTGACACAGTTTATAAGAGGATGGGTAAACTACTTTGGAATGGCAGATATGAAGAAGCTCTTAAAAGAAACAGATGAATGGCTACGACATAAGATAAGGGCAATCTATTGGAAAGAATGGAAGAAAGCCAAAACGAAATATAAGGAACTCAAGGCGTTAGGTGTAGAACAAGAAAAGGCGTGGATATGCGCAAACATGCGAAATGGAAACTGGTATTGTAGTGGATATTTTGTATTGCAGACTGCATTTAACAACAAGAAACTCCGTGAATTAGGATACCCGACATTCACAGAGTTCTATTTGAAAATATGTGAAAACTAGAGAAGCGCCGTATACGGAACCGTACGTACGGTGCTGTGGGAGGTCGGTAGATAAAATAATTATCTACCTCCTACCCGATTCGGAAAAAATATGAAAAAAACTTTTCATGTTTTTAATTTTTTTGTTGTAAAATTGTGAAAATTTAGATAAAATAAAAGTATCCATATGCAATAGGGTATCCTCAAAAGGAGGATATCATGAAAAATAAAAAAATAAAGTATATATGCATTTTAACATTCCTTGTTCTGTGCGGTCTTTTTTATATCATGACAGACGATAGCAAAGACGCACAAAATCTGAGTATTTCCGATGGCAGTGTCACTGAAGCGGAAGCGGCAAGTGCATATCCAAAACCTACAGAAATCAGTAAAAAAAGCATATATGTATATGTTTGCGGTGCGGTAGTCAATCCGGGTGTTTATAAAACAGAAGAAGATGCCAGAGTATATCAGGTAATCCAGATGGCAGGCGGGATTTTGCCAGAGGGTGCTGAGAACTATGTAAATCAGGCGGCGGCTGTTATAGATGGAGAGCAACTGTATGTACCATTTCAGTCAGAGGTGGAAATGGGGGTTATGGATCTAAAAAATCAGGAAGACGGGGAAAGCGGTGTGAACATTAACACAGCAGGATTAGAGGAATTGATGACTCTGCCGGGTATTGGAGAATCAAAAGCACAAGCAATCATTCAATATAGAGAGGAGCATGGAGCCTTTCAGAGTATTGAGGAATTGACCAATATTTCGGGAATTAAAAGCGGAGTTTATGATAAAATAAAAGAACTAGTGAGGATTAGGTGAAGAAGATGGGAAAAAAAGTTTTAGTAGTCGACGATGAAAAGTTAATTGTAAAAGGGATTCGTTTTAGTTTAGAACAGGACGGAATGGAAGTGGATTGTGCATATGATGGGGAAGAAGCCATTGAGTATGCGAAAACCAATCAGTATGATATCATTCTTTTGGATGTGATGCTGCCAAAATTCACTGGTTTTGAAGTGTGTCAGCAGATAAGAGAATTTTCGAATGTGCCAATTGTAATGTTGACCGCCAAAGGTGATGACATGGACAAAATCTTAGGATTGGAGTATGGTGCAGATGATTATATTACAAAACCCTTTAACATATTGGAAGTAAAGGCAAGAATTAAAGCTATATTGCGTCGCGGTGTTACAAAGGAAGATACAGCACAGAAACAGGAAGTTATGGAAGCTGGAGATATGAAACTGGACTGCGATGGAAAGAGATTATATATTGCAGAAGAAGAAATTAACTTGACCTCTAAGGAATTCGACGTATTAGAACTTCTTGTGATGAATCCAAACAAAGTTTACAGCAGAGAAAAATTGTTGAATATAATTTGGGGTGAAGATTACCCGGGAGACGTAAGAACGGTGGATGTACATATCCGAAGACTTCGTGAGAAAATTGAAAAGAATCCTAGTGAACCAAAATATGTTCATACAAAATGGGGTGTTGGATACTACTTCCAAGTATAGTGAAGTATCGTTAGTACATGGAAGGAGTAGATAACATATGAAAGTATTTGATGAATTATTTCATAGTCTGCGCCTTAGAATATTTTTGGTGGTGCTGATAGTAGGAATTGTGCCCATCATATGCTTAAAATTCGGAGTTTTACGCTCCTATGAAGATGAGATGATATCTGATAGAAGTATTGAAATACAGACACAGTGCAATAGTGTATCCAATCAGCTGATAACCTATAATTATCTGTATGATCCTTCATCGGAGAAAGTAAATGCAGAATTGGCGCAGTTATCAAATATCTATGACGGACGCATTATTATTGTTGATAGTACACTTAGAATTATTAAGGATACATATTCTCTGGATGAAGATAAAACCATACTCTCTTCGGAAGTGATTAAATGTTTTCAGGGAGAGAATACCATACGCTATGATGAGAAGAACCGCTATATAGAGTTGACAGTTCCTGTTATGGACAATATGACAGGTAAGGAGCAGTCAATTGTGGGAGTTATGTTGGTAAGTGCTTCTGCAGATAGCATAATGGTTACCTTAGAGGATTTAACCACAAAACTTAATTTGTTGGAAGTGGTAGCAGCAATCATTGTGATTTTGATTGCAGTAATTTTTTCAAAATCTATTGTAAATCCGTTCCTTAAGATGACAGATTCTATTGCAGAATGGGGAGAAGATGTGGATGAAGAAGCTGTGTCTAAGACTATGACGGAGTTTACGGAAACCCATTTGATTGCAGAATCTTTTGCAAGTCTGTTGTCTAAAATGAAAAGCGTGGATAAAACAAGGCAGGAATTTGTTTCTAACGTCAGCCATGAATTGAAAACACCATTAACTTCTATGAAGGTGCTGGCAGATTCCATTACAGCAATGGGAGATGCACCAGCAGAGCTGTATAAGGAATTTATGACTGATATGTCAGAAGAAATCGATAGAGAAAATAAAATCATTAATGATCTTCTTTCTTTGGTGAAAATGGATAAGACAGAAGCAAAACCTCAGATACAATCCATGTCGGTTAACGATTTGATTGAAGTAATCATGAAACGTCTTCGTCCCATAGCTAAAAAGAGAAATATTGAATTGGTGTTTGAAAGCTTTCGTGAAGTGACAGCAGAAATAGATGAAGTAAAGTTTACGCTTGCAATTTCCAACCTGGTGGAAAATGCCATTAAATATAACATTGAAAATGGCTGGGTTCATGTGTCATTAAATGCAGATCACAAAGATATGTACATTGTTGTTGCAGACTCTGGTATCGGTATTCCGGAGGATTCCATCAATGACATCTTTGAGCGATTTTACCGGGTGGATAAATCTCATTCTAGAGAAATTGGCGGCACCGGACTTGGTCTTGCCATAGCCAAAAATGCAATTTTAATGCACCATGGGACGATAAAGGTATCTAGTAAAGTGGGCGAGGGAACGAAATTTACTGCAAGGGTACCATTAAGTTATATTGAATAGAGGTGGTGCAGAGATGAAGAAAAAATTAAGCGTTTTAACCATATTTGTGCTGCTTTGCTTGATAACGGCTTGTTCCGATACAAGAGAGCAGGAAACATCTGAAGAACTCCCGGAGGGAGCACTTTACGTGTTTTATATAAGTGATGAAAGTGGTACTTTGGAAAAGGAAGCATATATACCTGAACAAACAACTACAGTTCAACTTGTAGAAGAATTGTTTGAAAGGCTAAAGCAGCAGCCCACCGGATTGGGGAATAGGACAGCGATCCCTGACAATGTGGAAATATTAGATTATGTGCTGGATGGGGAATTGCTGAGTCTTTATTTTGGCGAGGCATATTATCAGATGGATTCCATTACGGAGGTTCTCTGCCGTGCGGTCATTGTGCGAACCATGATACAAGTTGAGGGAATTGATGGAGTTGAATTCATGGTGAATAATCAGCCTTTAGTAGATAAGACAGGACATACCATTGGACTTATGACCGGCGATACTTTTATGGAAAATATGGGGTCTGAAATCAATTCCTACCAGGAAACGGAGTTGAAACTTTATTTTAGTAATGAAAAAGGAAATGGTCTTATCATGGTAAAAAGAAAGTTGCTGTACAACACAAACATTTCCATGGAAAAATTAATTGTAGAACAGTTGTTAAAGGGAATTGATGCAGAGGAAAGCGGAAATCTTGCCAAAGCCTCCATTCCATCCAATACAAAACTTTTAAACTTGTATGTAAAAGACGGTGTATGTTATGTGAGTTTTGATGAGAATTTTGCAAATCAGTCGGTAGGAGTGGACGAAGATGTGATGGTTTATTCGCTGGTAAATTCCCTAACAGAGATACCAACCATCACTAAGGTCCAAATTTCTATTAATGGTGTATCTAACAGAATGTTTAAAGAAAAGATTAATTTGAATACAATGTTTGAACGAAATCTAGAATATATAAAAGAATAACAATAACCCTCTGGCAAAAACGCCAGAGGGTTGCATAAAAGAAGGGAGAATGTGTTTGAAAAAAAGACCCATATGTCTGGTGGTGCTTTTACTCATATTGCTGATTCTTATTTCTACAGGAAATTCAGTGAGGACAGGAACTATTCTGGATGATCAGGAGTTAGCACTGGCAGATGGAGAGAAGTTATGGATTTGGGGCGAAATAGAAAACAAAGAACCAAAAACCGAAGGTTTTGCAATTACATTAAAAGGGGCATATACGAAAAATGCGCCACAAGAACAGTATCGTATTCAGGTATACATATCAAAGGAAATATCTTGCCAAATCGGCGACAAAATCAAAATTTATGGAAAAATCAAAAGACTGCAGGTAAGCAGAAATAAAGGAATGTTTTATCAGGCATTGTATTACAAGGCAAAGAAAATCCAATACATATGCAATGGAGAAAGTCTTGAAATTATACAAGCGGGAAAAATGAATTTGAGAGAACATATATTTAATGTAAGAATGATGTTATATCACAGATTGCAGGAGATATACCCCCAGGAGGAAGCAGAACTTTTAGCGGCTATTCTTTTGGGGATAAAAAGTGGTTTGGAGGAGGAAACCAAGAATTTATATCAAAAGGCGGGAATACTGCATTTAATTAGTATTTCGGGATTACATATCAGTTGTATTGGCCTTGGGCTATATCATTTTCTGCGAAAAGCCGGAGTAAGCTTTGCCAGCAGTGGAATTGCTACCACGTTGTTTTTAGTGTTTTACGGTATTTTAAGCGGTGAAAGTGTATCAGCCTGTCGTGCCATTATTATGGCGGTTCTTATGATGGGAGCTTGGTATTTAGGAAGAAGTTATGACTTGCTTACAGCACTTTCTTATGCAGCATTATTAATTCTGGTGCAATCTCCCTACCAATTGTATCAGGCAGGTTTTCAACTGTCCTTTGGAGCAGTTTTGGGAATCGGTATTGTATCACCAGAATTTGTCAAGGCATTTGGCAGGAACAATAAGATTTTGGATGCCGTGGCTATGAATCTGGGCATACAATTGACCACATTACCTATTATTTTGTATTATTATTATGAAATTCCTTTATATAGTCTGTTTTTAAACTTGATTTTGGTGCCACTTATGAGTTTGATCTTATGCTCGGGATTGCTGGGATTGGTGTTATCCTACTTGGGACTTGGCTTTGGAAAATTTGGCGGAGCGGGTGCAGTTGTATTATTAAAATTTTATGAGAAACTTGCTGATAGTACATTGCAGTTACCTTTTTCAAATATTCGCTGGGGGCAGCCTGAGCTAATCAATATCGGTGGCTATTATTTCGTGTTAGCTTTGGGGGTATATGTGCTTCATAAAATGAATGGACGCAAAGATAAGATATTGCGGGAGGAAACTCATTTATATGGGGAATACGGTTGGGAAGATAAAGTAAGCTTTTCCTGTATTTGTGTGGTGTTGGTATCCTGCCTGCTGCTGAAATACCATCCTCAAAGTTTATTAAAGATTACCATGTTGGATGTGGGGCAGGGAGATGGCATTGTGATAGAGCAAAAACAAGGCGGAGTGTATCTGGTAGATGGCGGAAGCAGCGATGTAACACAAGTGGGAAAGTACAGGATATTTCCTTTTCTAAAAGCAGAAGGAATCTCTAAGATACAGGGAATTTTTATCAGTCATATGGATACAGACCATATTTCTGGCATAAAAGAGCTGTTAGAATATCAAGCACAGGGAGAATTGCAGATTGAGCGGGTGTATTTGCCGGATATTGGAAAAAAAGATGATATTTATAAAGAGATGGAAGAAAAAATCATGCAGCAGAATATTGAACTGGTATATTTGTCACGGGGAATGAAGTTAGAGCAGAAAGGGCTGGAGATACAGCTTCTTCAGCCGGTTTCTAAAGAAATTTATCAAGACAGAAATGAGTATTCTATGGTATTTCGGCTGACTTATAAAGACTTTTCTATGTTATTTACCGGAGATGTGGAGGGGAAAGGAGAGGAAGAGATGCTCCAGTCTGAGCAGCTAGAAAAAACGACTATCTTAAAAGCAGCGCACCATGGCTCCGAGTATACTATGTGTGAAGAGGTGTTAGCACAGATACAGCCGGTATTCACATGGATATCTTGTGGTAAAAACAATTCTTATGGACATCCGCATAAGGCGTTATTAGACAGGATTGAGCAGTTAAATTCTGAAATTTATGTTACAATGGATCAGGGGGCAATAACAGTTGAAACAGACGGGGAACATATGATAATATATGAGAAGTGCAGACAATGAGGTATGTATATGAAAAGTATAAATGAAGATATTAAAAATAATAATTTTAAGCAGGTTTACTTATTATACGGGCAGGAATCCTATTTAAAAAGAATTTATAAGGAAAAATTAAGAAATGCTTTGGTTGAAAAAGATGATACAATGAATTACAATTATTATGCTGGAAAGGGAGTTCCTATTCCGGAAATTATTGATATCGGAGAAACGTTGCCTTTTTTTGCTGAGCGAAGGCTGATTGTGATTGAGAATTCCGGACTCTTTAAATCTGCCAATGATTTCGCCGATTATGTAAAAGAGATACCGGAAACCACTTATATACTGTTTGTGGAAGAAGAAGTAGATAAGCGAAACAAACTGTTTAAGGCAGTAAAGGACAAAGGCAGAGTGGTGGAGATGGCAAGACAAGACAGTAAGACTTTAACGACCTGGGTGTTGTCAAAATTAAAGGCGGAGCATATGAATATTACGAAAGCAGCATTAGAGTTGTTTTTCACCAAAACAGGTGATGACATGGAACATATCGAAAAAGAACTGGAAAAGCTGATCTGTTATTGTATGGACAAGGATTCCATTACCCCCATAGAAGTGGAGGAGGTTTGTACTGTAACAATCACCAATAAAATTTTTGATATGATAAGTGCCATTGCGGAGAAAAAACAGGAAAAGGCATTAAATCTATATTATGATTTACTGTCCTTAAAGGAGCCGCCTATGCGGATTCTATTTTTGATTGTGCGCCAGTTTAATTTACTGCTGCAGGTTAAGGAAATGAAACGGTTAGGAAAAGATAATGGAGAAATTGCCAAAAAAACATCTTTAGCACCATTTCTTGTGGGAAAATATTTTGCTCAGTCAGGACATTTTCAAAAAGAACAGTTGAAAAAGGCGCTGCAGGACTGTGCGGAAACAGAAGAAGCTGTAAAAAGCGGGCGTTTGAATGATAAAATTGGTGTGGAAATGTTGATTGTGAAATACAGTGCATAATAGAGGTGGGAAAATGGAACATAATAGATTAAGGGCAAAAGAAGAAATATTATATTACACTCAGGAGCTGATACAGGCACTTGTGGAGGCGGATATAGTGCGAATATCCCATGCAAGAGAAGAAATACTAAAAAATGCAGAGATAGTGTTTAAAGATGAAAATGATAAGCTAAATGTTTACAAAATTGTAGCAGCTTCCTATAATGGCGCTTATAACCAAGCGGAGGCGCTTCCTATTGCAAAAAAAATTGTAAAAATTACCAGAAACTGTTTTCCGAAAAACTCTCCGGAACAGATTGAAGCTTATGATATGCTGGCGTATATTTCACTGGCAGCAGGAGAATGTGAGAATGCACTAAAGCTGGCAGAAGAATTAAAGCGCTATTACACCGGAAAATATGGAAAAGAGGATAAAAAAGCCATTAAGATTACTGCATTGGCGGGAAGATGCTACTGGAAAATGGGTGATTATAAGAAGGGCTACCAGAGGATGCAGGAAGCATATCAGGCGGCACAGAATTATTATGGACCAGCAGATGTGGATACTCTGAATTATTGCAGGGAACTGGCAATGTGTGATTATTATTTGGGAAATACAAAAGAAGCGTATAAAATTATGCTGAGAATATATGATATTTGTCTTCTGCAATATGGGGAACATCATACGGTAACATTAAAAATATCGCAGAATCTTTTGGAGATTGTAAAGGAATGGAAAATAAAGCCGGAGGAGGTATTGTAAATGAAACTTTTATCTGTAGTGGTGCCTTGCTATAATTCAGAACAATATATGAAAAAATGTATCGATTCTATCTTGATTGGCGGAGAGGAAGTTGAAATTATCATTGTAGATGACGGATCCGTAGACAGCACACCGGAAATTGCAGATGATTATGAAAGCAGATATCCGGATATTGTCAGGGTGATTCATCAGGAGAATGGTGGTCACGGAGAGGCAGTAAATGCCGGAATACGGAATGCCAAAGGGCTGTTTTTCAAAGTAGTAGACAGTGATGACTGGGTAAGTGAGGAGCCATATCGAAAAATTTTAGAAGTGTTGGAAGAAATAACCAGATCTGGGGCAAGACTTGATATGCTAATTAGCAATTTTGTATATGATAAGGTAGGCAGCAAACGGAAAAAAGTTATGAAATACACTACAGCACTTCCGGAAAACAGGATTTTTACATGGAACGATGTAAGGCATTTTCATAAAGGACAGTACATTTTAATGCATTCAGTAATTTACCGAACTCAGATATTACGAGAGTGTGGACTAGAACTGCCAAAGCACACCTTTTATGTGGACAATATTTTTGTATTTCATCCTTTGCCATATGTAAAGACTATGTATTATCTGAATGTGAATTTTTACCGGTACTTTATTGGAAGGGAAGACCAGTCGGTTAATGAGGAAGTAATGATTCGCAGGATCGACCAACAGTTAAAAGTAAATAAACTGATGATTGATTATGTTGAATTGTCAAAATTGAACAATCGAAAGCTTCGAAATTATATGATAAGTTATTTGGATATTATCATGACAGTTTCCTCTATCATGTTGATTAAATCGGGAACGGATGAAAATTATGCCAAGAAGCAGGAGCTGTGGGAATATTTGAAAAAGCATGATAAGCGGTTGTATGTTAAGATACGCTGCGGTATTTTGGGAAGGTATATGAATCTGCCGGGAAAAGGAGGACGTCAGGTATCTGTGGCGGGATATAAGATTATGCAGAAATTCTTTGGATTCAATTAAGGGATAGATGGCATATGTATTATATTGAGTGGAAGATATTCCAAGTGATGATGCGTCATCATTATTATTAATTAAAATTTAAACAATTTGCAAATACCTATTTTTTCTCGTATACTATCCATAGAACATAATTTGAAATGTAAAGGAGTATAAAGTATATGAAGAAAAAAAGAATCATTACCGTTGGTGCAATGATTGTTTTGGGAACGTTATCTATTGGCATGACTGTGGGAGTAAATGCTAAGGCAGATGATAGTGCCATGGAAAGCGTTGCTGTTGATGAAAGGGTGTTTCCAGATGAAAATTTCAGGGCTTATGTGGCGGAGTATATTGACCTGAATCAAAACAAAATTTTAGAAGAAAATGAAATTGAAGCTTGCCAATTTGTTAATGTGTATCAAAAGGGGATTCAAAGTTTAGAGGGGATTGGTGTATTTTCTAATCTAAAGTCCTTAAACTGCGGGAAGAACCAGTTGACACAAATAGATTTGAGCGCCTGCCAACAGCTGACTTTTTTGGATTGTGCACATAATAATATAGAAAAAATATATATGCAGAACAATAATAAGCTGGAGAGTTTAATCTGTAGCAATAACCAATTAACGCAGTTGGAACTGCAGGGGAAAGAGGTTTTGCAGTATTTAGACTGCAGCAGCAATCTGCTAAGGGAGTTGGATTTGTCAGATGCCATATCATTAAAAGAAATTTACTGTGGTGAAAACATTATAGAACATCTTGATTTTTCAGGAACACCGGAAATAACTACTGTTTGTTGTGGGAACGGATTGATATCTTCGATTAATTTGCAGGGATGTGAGAAACTGCAATTACTAGAATGTGACAATGGAAAACTGCAGACGCTGGATGTTTCTGACTGCAAGGCACTAATCTTTCTCTCTTGTAACAATAATCGGATCACTAAGTTGGATTTAGAGAGGTGCCGTAGTTTAAATACAATTTCCTGCAGTGATAATCAGTTAGAAAAGATAGAAATAACGCAGTGCAGCAATCTTGAGAATTTTAATTGTGAAAACAATGCAATTACCGGAACTTTGGATTTTAGTGGTTTTGCCATGCTGCGTGTGGTGAACTGTAACAATAATCTGATTTCAGAAATAAAATGTAATAATTGTATTTCTCTTTATCAGTTATGTTGTAACAAAAACCAGTTAACTACTTTAGAGGTGAAAGATTGTAAAAATCTGACACTGCTTCAATGCATTGAAAATAAGTTAACGGAGTTGAGTTTAGAGGATTGTAAAAGCCTTAATCAGGAACCATATATAGGTGAGGCGGGAGAAGAAAGCAGCATTGTGTGGCATGTGGTATGTGATGCAGATGTGGTAGTTATCGGTGTGGATAAAAATTATATTCGGACAAACAGCAGTCAGGAAAATGTTCCTTCAATAATACCTACTGGAACGGCGGCCCCAACTCAGACAGTACCCCCAACTCAAACAGTGACACCGCCTCCGAAAACCAGTGCTGCACCAGCGGTGACAGAGAGCCCTATGTCTGCATTGAAAGCAGAAAACAGCTTTTATTCCATTTCTTATCAAATGAAGGGGGGAAAAAATAATACAAAAAATCCCAAAACCTATTCGGAGAAGGGAAGCAAACTCTATGAACCTTCACGCAAAGGTTACAGCTTTGGGGGATGGTATTTAGACAGTGACTATAAAAATAAAATTGATGAAATTGCAGCCGGTACTCAGGGAAATCTTACATTGTATGCAAAATGGAAGAAAGTAATTGTTGCAAAAACTACATTAAAGTCGGTGAAAAACAATGCATCAAAAAAGCTGAAAATAAGAATCAAAAAAGTATCGGGAGCAAAAGGGTATCAAATATCTTATGCACAGAATAAGAAATTTAAAAATGCGAGAACCGTTACCACCGCCAAAACCACATACAGCATTAAGAAATTGAAAAAGGGCAGAACATACTATGTAAAGGTACGTGCATACAAGTATGATAGCGCAAGGAAAAAAGTGTATGGAACGTATTCTAACGTGAAAAAAGTTATCATTAAGAAATAAATTATAAAAGTAGATTGCAGAAAGCAGAAAATTCGTGTATTTTTATTAAGAATAGATTTAGAGATTGCTAATGGGAAGAAGAAAGGAAATAAACATGAGAGTTGGAATGGGATATGACGTACACAGGCTTGTGGAAGGCAGAGACTTGATTCTTGGTGGTGTGAAAATAGATTATGAACTGGGCTTGTTAGGGCATTCAGATGCGGATGTTTTGCTTCATGCTATCATGGATGCTTTGTTGGGAGCGGCAGCCTTAGGTGATATTGGGAAGCATTTCCCTGATACAGATGAAAAATACAAAGGGATATCAAGTATAAAGCTGATGGAACATGTAAGAGATCTGTTAGAGGAAAAAATGTATGTAATTGAAAATATTGATGCCACCATCATTGCCCAGAAGCCAAAGATGCTTCCACATATACAGCAGATGCGTGAAAATATTGCGAAAGCACTGCAGATTGACATAAACAGAATTAATGTGAAAGCCACTACAGAGGAAGGGCTAGGGTTTACTGGGGAAATGAAAGGAATATCTTCACAGGCAATCTGTGCTTTAAATACGGTGGAAAATTATATGTATGACGATGTGATGCAGACACGAAACTGCAATGGCTGTCAGGGGTGTCAGAGAAATTAACTTATGGTGAAAATATTAGAACATAAAGAAAAACAGCAAAGCAGACAGTTATGGGAAGAAATTTTTACGGAAGATACCGAGGAATTTTTAGACTATTATTATACAGAAAAGGTAAAAGATAACCAGATATTGGGAAGTTTTGAAGAGGGAAGGCTGGTATCCATGCTCCAGTTAAATCCTTATAGACTGTGTGTAGAGCAATATGAGATGGATTCTGCGTATATTGTGGCAGTGGCAACGAAAAAAGAATATCGGCATCAGGGAAGAATGGCGGAATTATTGCATCAGGCCATGTTAGAAGTAAGGAAAGAAGAAACCCCTTTTGTTTTTTTGATGCCGGCAAAGGAAGAAATTTATAAACCCTTTGATTTTGTAACGGTATATGAGCGAAAGGATTATCGTATCACGAAACAAATGCTGGCAGAAGCCATGGAAAAATCCAGATCATTAAAAGAGGTGAAAACTTCTGTTTTGATAGAAGAGATATTAGAAAGTGATTCAGAAAAAGCAAAATCTGCAGCAATCAGTGAATTGATAAAATATTCACAAAGTAAACTGCAACAACATTACCAAGTGTATGCAAAAAGAGATCGGAAGTATTATACCGGTCTTCTGAAAGAGCAAGACAGCCAGCAGGGAAGTATTATACTGGCACGCGATGCTTTCACAGGGGAAATCTGCGGCTATTGCTTTTTGACAAAGGAAGACGAAGTGCAGTTGCGGGAGCTGGTTTGTGACGATCACAGAGAAATAGAGATACTTTATGCAATTTGGGAAATCTATGGGATTGAAAGAGAGATAAAACTTTTGGGCGGAGAATTTGCAGATAACACTCTGCAGGTAGATAGGACTTTTCCTTGTATTATGGTAAGAGTGACGGATCTGTGTAAATTTGCAGAATTGATTCCGGTGGGGGCAAAAGAAAAACGGTGGATAGAAAGTCATCCCATGATAGTAATTGTGGATTCTTTTTTGCAGGAAAATCAGGGACAATATCTGTTAAAAATGGAAAAAAGAGGAGAAAAATTTTTTGCAAAAGCAGAGAAACAAAGGAATCTGCCGAGGAAATCAGAAGAATTGCCCCAGAATATTCCCGTTTTTACGATAGAAGAAATTGTAAGAAAATCTTTTAAAAAGTTAAAAATTTTCTTAAATGAAGTGGTTTGATATTGACAAATCTTTGTTTTTTGCATAGACTAAAGTAAATAACAGAAGAAAGTAAAAGCGTTGAGCGGTAAGAGTATTTATAAGGAAAGCGTCAGAGAGGAAATGCCGTAGGCTGAAAGCATTTCTGGCAGGAGAGATAAAGAAAGTGCGACCGGGAGCTGTTTTAATGAAGGCAATCGCTGTTAGTTAAGAACGTAGACACACGTTACGTGTTAAAGGTGGAGGAGTGATCCTCTAATAGAGTGGAACCGCGGATAAATTCGTCTCTAAGCAGAGATGGCTGTCTGCGGTTTTTTGTGCGGACAATAAGCTGAAAAGAACCTTAAAAATAGGAAGTGATATAGATGGGAATTATAAAAAATATTAAAGAAGAAATTCAGGTAGTGAAAGAACGTGATCCGGCACTTCATTCGAATCTGGAAGTATTACTGTACCCAAGTTTTAAGGTGATGCTGCATTATCGCCTTGCGCATAAGCTTTATTTAGGGAAACATTATTTTTGGGCAAGATGGGTGTCACAGCGGGCAGTGCGGAAAACCGGCATAGAAATACATCCAGGAGCAACTATCGGCAAGGGGCTGTTTATTGATCATGGCAGCGGCGTTATCATAGGAGAAACTACCATTATAGGAGATAATGTGACGTTGTATCAGGGTGTTACTTTAGGCGGTACCGGTAAGGAAACCGGAAAACGTCATCCTACCATTGAGGATAACGTGATGATCAGTGCAGGTGCTAAGATTATCGGTTCTTTCACGGTGGGAGAAAATTCCAAAATCGGAGCCGGTTCTGTGGTTTTAAAGGAAGTTCCGCCAAATTCAACGGTGGTGGGTGTACCGGGACATGTGGTGAAACGAAATAATGTTTCAATTCCAAGAAAGGATATGAATCAGGTAGATTTACCGGATCCTGTTCAGGTGGAGATAGGAGAATTGCGGAAAAATAACGAAATACTTTGGAAACGTATTGTGGAATTAGAAACAAAAATGAAACGGTTAGAGTCAGAAAAGGAAAATAAGGAGAGCAAAAATGAAGTTATATAATACCCTCAGCAAAAAGAAAGAAGAATTTGTACCAATCGAAGAAGGTAAGGTAAAAATGTATGTGTGTGGTCCTACGGTGTACAACTACATTCATATCGGAAATGCAAGACCGATGATTGTATTTGACACCGTAAGACGCTACTTTGAATATAAGGGATATGAAGTAAATTATGTATCCAACTTTACTGACGTGGACGATAAAATCATCAATAAGTCCATGGAAGAAGGAATTCCGGCAAGTGAAGTGTCAGAGCGCTATATTAAAGAATGTAAAAAAGATATGGCAGACTTGAATATTAAGCCGGCAACGAAGAATCCCAAGGCAACGGAAGAAATTGACGGCATGATTGACATGATTGAAACACTGATTGAGAAAGGTTATGCTTATCCAGTGGAGGGCACTGTATATTTCCGCACTCGTAAGTTTGATGGCTACGGGAAGCTTTCAAAGAAAAACTTAGACGAATTAGAGGCGGGAAAACGTATTGCCATTGAAGAACAGAAAGAAGATGCCATGGACTTCGTGCTATGGAAGCCTAAAAAGGAAGGAGAACCATACTGGGAATCTCCATGGGGGCCAGGACGTCCGGGCTGGCATATTGAATGTTCTGTTATGTCTAAGAAATATTTAGGAGATACCATTGATATTCATGCAGGTGGAGAAGATTTGGTATTTCCCCACCACGAAAATGAAATCGCACAGAGCGAGGCTGCTAACGGGAAGAATTTTGCAAAGTACTGGCTGCATAATGCTTTTTTAAATATAAATAATAAGAAAATGTCAAAGTCCCTGGGAAATTTCTTTACAGTGAGAGAAATTAGGGAAAAATATGACTTACAGGTACTGCGCTTCTTTATGCTAAGCGCCCATTACAGAAGTCCGCTGAATTTCAGCGCAGACTTAATGGAAAGCTCTAAGAACGGCTTAGAAAGAATCCGGACTTCCGCTGAGCGTTTGAAAAATCTTTTAGAAAAAGCAGAAGGTCCATTGAAAGAAGAAGAAAAGCAGCTTTTAGAAAGTCAGAAAGAATTTACAGCAAAATTTGAGACAGCTATGGATGACGATTTTAATACAGCGGATGCTATCTCTGTGATTTTTGAATTTGTAAAATTTATAAATATTGAAGCAAAAGAAGACAGCTCCAAGGAATTACTGGAATCTTTTCAGAAAACCCTCAATAATCTGGCGGAGGTTTTGGGGATTATTTTAGAGCAGAAGGAAGAAATTTTAGACGAAGAAATTGAAAAGCTGATTGCAGAACGTCAGGCGGCGAGAAAGGAAAAGAACTTCGCAAGAGCAGATGAAATCAGAGATATTTTATGGGAAAAAGGAATTATTTTAAAGGACACGCGCGAGGGAGTTCAATGGAAAAGAGCTTAAATAAATTACTAAAGGAAAGCTTCCAGATGCATGAAGTAAGTGCCAAAAGCTACTCACCTTTGGTGCTTGCTTACATAGGAGATGGCATTTATGATCTAGTGATTCGGACCGTTGTTGTTAACCGTGGTAATACTCAGGCAAATAAGCTGCATAAAAAAACAAGCAGTCTGGTGAAAGCATCTTCCCAGTCTGCCATGATAGATGGCTTATTGGAAATTCTTACAGAAGAAGAAATGGCAGTGTATAAGCGGGGCAGAAATGCCAAGTCAGCTACCATGGCAAAAAATGCCACTATGCAGGATTACCGTAAGGCAACAGGCTTTGAGGCATTGATGGGATATTTATATTTGGACAACCAGTGGGAGCGTATGGTGTATTTAATAAAGGAAGGCTTGCAGCGGGCAAACCTATGCTTATAGAAAGGTAACACAGAATATGAGATACGAAGAATTTACAATTGAAGGAAGAAATGCCTGTATGGAAGCATTTCGCTCCGGAAAAACCATAGACAAGCTGTTTCTTTTGGATGGATGTAAGGATGGACCGATTCTCTCCATTGTAAGAGAGGCAAAAAAACAAGATACATTCATTCAGTATGTAAAAAAAGAACGCTTAGATCAGATGTCGGAAACAGGAAAACATCAGGGAGTGATTGCCTATGCAGCAGCTTATGATTATGCTTCTGTAGAAGATATTTTAGAAAATGCAAAAGCTAAGAATGAGCCGCCATTTATTTTTTTGTTAGATGGCATTGAAGACCCGCATAATTTAGGCGCAATTATTAGAACTGCTAACTTAGCAGGTGCCCATGGAGTCATTATTCCCAAGCACAGAGCAGCGGGGCTTACTGCTACAGTTGCCAAAACTTCAGCAGGGGCATTAAATTATACACCGGTTGCTAAAGTAACCAATCTTGGTAAGACGATTGATGAGTTAAAGGAGCAGGGGATTTGGTTTGCCTGTGCAGATATGGGGGGTGAGGTGATGTACCGCACCAATTTGACAGGTCCCATTGGTCTGGTGATTGGAAATGAAGGGGAAGGAGTCAGCCGTCTGGTAAAAGAAAAATGTGATTATATTACCTCAATTCCAATGAAGGGAGATATTGACTCTTTAAATGCATCTGTGGCAGCAGGAGTGCTTGCCTTTGAAATTGTAAGACAGCGCCTTGAACAGAACAAATAGAGGATAACGTATGGGGAGAATAGAAAGAGAAGATGAGGAAATGATCCGGCAGATTCAGGCTGGAAATCAGGAACTGACGGATTACATTATGGATAAATATAAATATTTGGTGAAAAAGAAAGCAAAAGCAATGTACATTCTTGGTGGCGATAATGATGATTTAATTCAGGAAGGCATGATTGGTTTATTTAAAGCAATCAGAGATTTTGATTGTGAACAGGATTATAGTTTTTATGCTTTTGCCGAAATTTGTATTGCCAGACAAATGTACTCTGCCATGAAAGCAGCAGGAAGGCAGAAGCATGCACCATTGAATACCTATGTATCTTTTCATACGACAATAGGTGGTGAGGAGGAAGAAGGAGAATTGATGGACGTGCTGAAATCTGTGGAGAAAACGCCGGAAGAACTAGTAATTGGCAGAGAAGATCTGCAGCAGATGGCAGAAATTATTGATCAGAAATTAAGTGATATGGAGAAAGAAGTTCTGGATTTATATATTTCCGGAATTTCATATAAGGAGATTGCCAGAATACTTGGTAAAAGTGAAAAATCTGTTGACAATGCTTTGCAGAGAATGAAAGGAAAACTTGCAGACACATTAAAGTAAAAGGTGATTCATATGAGTAGAAATGATGATTTTAATTTAATTGACCTTACAGAAAATCTTGAAAAAAGTACAGAAGAATTGATTCGTGAAGTAAAGACAGAATCAAGGGCTGGAAAATCAGAAATCAACACGGATATGTATCAGGGAAGCCGAAGCCGTCAGCTGAATACGGATATGTATCAGGGAAGTCAAAGCCGTCAGTTGAATACGGACATGTATGGAGGAAGCCGTGAATTGAATACAGACATGTATGAGAACCGGGAGCGGCATTCAGAAAGATATGATAATGTGGAGCAGGAGCTACACAGAGAAGGAAGCAGTAGGAATCAAGGGGAAATACAGCGCGTGAACAAAAACGAAGGATTACCTCAGAGAAAACGTCAGCCCGTTACAAACAAAAAACAGCAGCAGGAGGACAGAGAAACGGGAAGACAGAAATATCAGCAGGAAGAAAGACGCAAGAATCCCCGCAAGTCAACAGGAGATGATGAAATGTCGGATAGAGGAAAAGGAAAGAGAAGGTCATCTAAAGCAGGAAGAAAGTTAAAACGAAGAATCATAAAAATCCTACTGGTGATTGCTATATTATTTGGACTGGTTTATGGTGCAGTTTATGCTATGGTGGGCAAGGTAGAATATGAAACTATGGAAACGGATTATGTTCGTCCGGATGATGTGGAAACTGTAAGTGGTGTAAAGAATATTCTTCTTATAGGTACTGATGCAAGAAGCAGTGATGAAGACGGACGTTCTGACAGTATGATCGTGTTATCCATCAATACGAAGAAAAACAGAATTGTTATGACATCCATTCTTCGTGACAGTTATGTGGAAATACCAGGTCATGGTTCTAACCGTATTAATGCTGCTTATTCTTATGGACAGGAAGATTTATTAATACAGACCATTGAGCAGAATTTTAAAATACCCATTGATTCTTATGTGAAAGTAGATTTCTTCTCTTTTATCGATATTGTAGATGCAGTAGGTGGAGTGGAAATCGATGTATCTGAGGAAGAAAAAGAGTGGGTGAATGCCTACTTAAATGAAACCAATGAATTGTTAGGAGCAGAATTTGGCGATGGCTATTTAACATCCGCAGGAACTCAGACCTTAACGGGAAAGCAGGCATTAAGTTATGCAAGAATCCGATATATTGGAACTGATTTCCAAAGAACGGAAAGGCAGAGAGAGATTATCACAGCGGTTCTGAATAAAGCTAAGACTATGGGTCCTACTGCCATCACAAAATTAATGAATTCTGTTTTGCCAAATGTGAAAACAAATATGAAACATTCAGAGTTGACCTTACTAGCCATGAAATCTATATTGTATATGGGCTACGATATGCAGCAGATTCATCTTCCGGCAGATGGTACGTGGGAAAATGCTACCATTAGCGGTATGTCTGTATTACAGTTAGATTTTGAAGCAAACATTGCGGCATTTAAAGAAGCTGTTTATGGAGATGGTGTAAAAGAATCAGAAGAATAGAAAAATAACGGTAGTTTATCTACCGTTATTTTTGCATAAATGATAAGAGAAGGTGAAATATGGGATTACAATTTGTTATAGGACAGTCTGGTTCGGGAAAGTCACATTATTTATATGAACAAATAATAAAGAAATCAATAGAAACCCCAAAAGAAAACTTTATTTTTATTGTACCGGAGCAGTCAACTCTGCAAACAGAAATGGAACTGGTGAAGCGCCATCCAAATGGTGGGATTATGAATATTGAAGTGCTGAGCTTTGCAAGATTGGCGTACAATATTATGGAAGAAACAGGAACGTTAAATTTGCCAACATTGGATGATTTAGGAAAAAGTCTGCTGATCCGAAAAGTGGCAAATGACAGCAAAAATCACTTTAAAGTGATAGGAAATGAATTAAAGAAGACTGGATATATCAATGAAGTAAAGTCTGTAATTTCGGAATTTATGCAGTATGGAATAATGCCGGAACATGTAGAGAAAATGGAAGGCATGTTTGAAAATAGAAAATTGCTGCAATATAAATTACAGGATATTAAAAAAGTATATGAAAGCTTTGAAGAATATCGTAAGGAGAAGTATATTACTTCCGAAGAGTTGCTTAAAGTATTGGCAGGAGTGATAGAAAAGTCGGGAAAAATAAAAAACAGTACCATTGTATTGGATGGATATACCGGATTTACTCCAGTACAGATAGAAGTGTTGGAAAAGTTGTTGTTTTATGCCAGAAAAGTTATGGTTTCGATAACTTTAGGATATGGGGAAAATATAGAAAAAGAGCCAAAACCTTATGAATTGTTTTATATGAGCAAAGTGATGGCACAAACCTTAGCTAAACTGGCAAAAGAGCAGGGAATACAAAGAGAAAATGATATTCGGCTCCATGAAAAACAAGTAAAGCGTTATGAAAAAAATCCCCCTATGGCATTTTTGGAGCAGAATTTTTTCCGTTATCAAAAGAAAATATATGAGCAGCCACAGAATGCGGTCAGTATTCATGCAGCGGTAAATCCATGTGAAGAATTGGAATTTTGCGCCAGAGAAATAGTGAAACTTACCAGAAAAGGTTATTATTACAAAGACATAGCTATGATTGCCGGCGATACAGAAGAATATATGGGATATGTTGAAAAAATATTTGCAAAATATGATATTCCTGTATTTATGGACGCCAAAAGACCTTTAATGAATAATGTACTGATAGAATTTATCCGGTCAGCCTTGGAAGTAGTATTGCAGGATTTTAAATATGAAAACGTTTTCCGTTTTTTAAAAACAGGATTTCATAATTTTACATGGGAAGAAATCGACATTTTAGAAAACTATGTTCGAGCTAATGGAATCCGCGGTATAAAAAAATACCGGGAAAAGTGGGTACGTCCATTGAAAAATATGGATGCAGAGCAGTTAGAGGAAGTAAATGGATTGCGGGAAAAACTGCTTTCTTATTTTATGTTTGAAGACTTTTATAAACGTATGCGCAGCAAAAAAACATCCGTAACAGAAAAGACAATGTGCCTATACCATTTTTTATGTCAGTTTGAAGTTGCGAAACAGTTAGAAGCATACGAAGAGTTTTTTGAAAATCAGGGAGATCCCTCTTTGGCGAAAGAATATCGTCAGGTTTACGAAAAAGTTATGCAGGTACTGGAAGAAATGGTAGAGCTTCTTGGGGAAGAACGCATAAGTTTAGAGGATTATCGGGATGTTTTAGAGTCAGGTGCCGGAGAAGTGCGGATCGGAATTATTCCTGCAGGTACGGATGTGGTCACCATAGGAGAACTGGAGCGCAGCCGTCTAGAGCATGTGAAAGTACTGTTTGTGCTGGGAGTCAATGATGGAAAAATACCGAAAAAAGCCATCAGTAAAGGTGTTTTTTCAGAGTTGGAGCGGGAAGAAATGTACCGTAAGGATATTGTATTGGCACCCACAGTAAAAGAGCAGTCATTTATGCAGCGTTTTTATCTTTACATGCAGTTAACAAAGCCAAAGGATTTTCTTTATCTTTCTTATGCAACAATGAACCAGAAGGGGGAAAGTCTCCGTCCTTCCTACCTAATCCAGCATTTTTTAAAAATGTATCCTGGAATGTCTGTGACAGAGGAGAATGTTCAGGAACTTAAGAATTACTTATATACTCCGAAGAATGCACTGGATTTTCTGGCGGAAGGATATGCTGATTATCGGGCAGGAGAAGAAAATGTTACTTGGCAGGCCTTGTATCAGTGGTACATGGAGCAGGAAGATTATAAAGAGATGGTTCAACGTTTGAATCAGGCGTGTTTTTATGGTAATTATGAAACAGAGATAGGAAAGGCGGCAGCTCATGCCCTATATGGAACTACGCTGACTAACAGTGTTACCAGGTTGGAAAAGTATGCCCAATGCTCTTATGCTCATTTTCTCTTATATGGCTTGCAGCTGAAAGAAAGAGAAGAGTATAAATTTGCAGAGGTAGATTTGGGAAATGTGCTGCATTTGGCACTGGAATTATTTTCCAAACAAATGGAAGAAAGCAGTTATAGCTGGTTTGACCTTCCAAATGAGTTAATGGAGGAATGGGCAGACAAGGCCATAGAGGAAAGTGTGATTCAATATGGGAATACAGTGCTGTTTCAGACAGAGCGTGACAAATACAAGATGCACAGAGCAAAACAGCTGATGCAAACCACTGTCGCCACATTAAGTACGCAGCTTCGCAAGGGAAAATTTATCCCCAAAAACTATGAACTTGGTTTTTCTGTTGCCACCGATATGGAGGAAGTTACTATTGCTTTGTCAGAGGAAGAAAAATTGAAATTAAAGGGACGAATTGACCGTGTAGACACCTTTGAAGATGAAACCAATGTTTATGTAAAAGTAATTGATTACAAATCAGGAAATACAAGCTTCAATATAGCAGCCCTGTATCACGGATTACAGTTACAGCTGGTGCTTTATATGGATGCAGCATTGAAAAGTATTCAGAAGGGAACAGATAAAAAGGTAACACCGGCAGGAATATTCTATTATAATATTGATAATCCAATGGTGGATGGTGAACCGGGAGATACGTCAGAAACCATAGATAAAAAAATCAAAGAAAAACTCCGTATGAATGGGCTGGTAAATAACAGGGAAGAAGTGATTCGGCTGTTAGATGCAGAGTTTGAAAAAAAATCAGAAGTGATACCAGTAACCAAAAATAAGGATGGTAGTCTGTCAAAATCATCTAAAGTTGTGGGGGAACAGGAATTTTCTATGTTGATGGATTTTGTGAATAAAAAGATTGTATCTTTAGGACAGGGCATTTTATCGGGAGATGTGAGCATTGATCCTTATGAAATGGATAACAAAACAGCATGTGATTACTGCACATTAAAAGGTGTCTGTGGATTTGACAAAAAGCTGCCGGGTTACCGGTATAGGAAACTCCAGAAATTTTCACAGGAGGAAATATTAAAAAAAATAAGAGGTGAAGAAAATGGCGATGAATTTTACAGAGGATCAGCAAAGAGTAATTGATACTGCTGGTAAAAATATTTTGGTGTCCGCCTCTGCCGGTTCCGGAAAAACTGCAGTTCTTGTGGCAAGAATCATGAAAAAGGTGTGTGAGGAAGGAGTGGATATTGACCGCCTCCTGATCGTGACCTTTACCAATGCGGCGGCAGCAGAAATGCGTGAGCGTATTCACAATGCCTTGATGGAGCGAATAGAAGAAGAACCGGAAAATGAGCATTTGCAGCGGCAGCTGGTGCTGTTAATGAATGCTCACATCACTACAATACATAGTTTTTGCCTCTATTTGGTAAGAAATCATTTTGAAATGGTAGATATCGATCCATCCTTCCGTCTCGGGGACGAAGGGGAAATGAAACTTTTAAGACATGACATACTGGATGAAATGCTGGAGGAATACTATAGGGAGGGCAGAGAAGACTTTTTAGAGATGATAGAAGCAATGACTTCCCAAAGAAAAGATGAGACTATAAAAGAGTATGTGTTGAGCATTTATGAATTTGCCATGAGTTATCCCTGGCCCAAGGAGTGGCTGGAAAAAGCCAGAGCACAGTATAAATGTGAAGATCTTAACAATTTAGATTGGATCTGTTTTCTGATAGAGGATGTGAATAAAACGTTGTCTGATGTAAAACAGGAAATACTGCGTGCTATGGAAATCGTCAATCTTCCCGATGGTCCATATATGTATGGAGAGGCATTAGACAGCGATCTGAAACTACTTACTATGTTAGAAAAGGCAGAAAATTATGAAGAAAAGCAGGAAAAATTTCAAAACCTTACTTTTGCTGCATTGTCAAGAAAAAGGGACAGCTCTGTATCAGAAGATAAAAAGGAGCAGGTAAAATCCATACGTGACAAGGTAAAAAAGAATCTAAAGGAAATCAAAGAACAATATTTTTATGAAAATCCGGAAATTCTAGTACAGCAAATTGCCAAGGCAGGGAAGTTGGTCGCTATGCTTACCGAGTTTACGGAAAATTTTATAGATAGATATGGGCAGGCAAAGCGAGAAAAAACGCTGGTGGATTTCAATGACTTAGAACATTTTGCTATTCATATCTTAATGGACGAGAATAAAGAGTACACTAATGTGGCAAAGGAGCTGCAGGAATATTTTTATGAGATTATGACAGATGAATATCAGGACAGTAATTTGGTACAGGAAATTATTCTGACTGGGGTTTCAAAACAGCCATGCGGCGGAAGTAATATGTTTATGGTAGGAGATGTGAAGCAGGGGATTTATCGTTTCCGTCTGGCAAGACCGGAGCTTTTTATGGAAAAGCATGATACGTATTGTAAGGAGGAAGTAGAAGATTCGGTGCGAATCGATCTGCATAAAAATTTTCGAAGCCGCAATAACGTAATTAAAACAGTTAATTTCATATTTGCACAGCTGATGCGGAAAGAACTTGGAAATATTTCCTATGACGAAACAGAAGCCTTGTTTTTAGGAGCACAGTACGAAGAAAAACAGGATATGAATTATGAGACAGAGCTTTTGCTTGTGGATACGGCAGGAGAAGAAGAGATTAAGCTTGCGCAGGAAGAAGAATACGCCAAGATAGAGCTGGAGGCCAGAATGATTGCAGAACGCATCAAAAAGTTTGTGGCAGAAGAATATGTTTATGATAAAAGAGAGAAGACTTTCCGTAAGGCAGCTTACGGGGATATTGTCATTTTGTTGAGGACCATGCGGGGATATGCAGAAAATATCAGTGAGGTATTGAAAGAATACGATATTCCCGTCATGATCACCTCAAGGACAGGATATTTTGCCACCATTGAGGTGCAGACAGTATTAAATATGCTTGCGGTAATTGATAATCCCAAGCAGGATATTCCGCTGGCAGCAGTGCTGAGTTCACCAATAGGAAATCTGTCTGCATTTGATATGGCAGAAATAAAAAGCTGCTATCATGATCTTTCTTTCGAACAGGCAGTGTCTGCTTATGCAGAGGAAGGGACAAATAAAGGAATTAAAAAGAAATTGTGTAATTTTTTTGAATTATTAAAAAAAATTAGAAAAATGGTTCCATATACCCCTATTCACACCATAATCGAAAATGTTTTGGAACTGAGCGGCTATTTACATTATGTGACTGCCATGCCGGGGGGAAGTCAAAGGCGGGGGAATTTAGAAATGCTTATTGAAAAGGCAGTGGCATATGAGAAAAGCAGTTACAGTGGATTGTTTCAGTTTATACGTTACATGGAGCAACTGAAAAAATATGATGTGGATTTTGGAGAAGCAGCTTCCAAAGAAAATTCTGAAAACGCTGTAAAAATTATGAGTATCCATAAAAGTAAAGGTTTAGAATTTCCTATTGTATTTGTATCTGCTACAAGTAAACAATTTAATCTGCAGGATACAAAAGCCAAAGTGTGCTTGGATTTAGACTTCGGTATTGGTGTGGACAGCTATGACTTGAAACAGCGTGTGAAAAATCCTACACTGTTAAAAAAAATAATTGCAAGAAAACAGAAGTTAGAAACAGTTGCAGAGGAGCTTCGTGTTTTATATGTGGCATTAACCAGAGCAGAGGAAAAATTAGTGATTACCGGCGTATTAGATGACATGGAGAAAAAATTAAAGGAATACGAAATGTTATCTGGTATGCAGGACAATTTTTTGTCTTATCGTATGTTAAGTACTACCAGTAATTATTTAGACTGGATTTTGCAGGCAGTATACCGCCACAGTTCTATGAAGGAAATAGAAGAAAACTATGAACTTGCCACTTACAAGGGAGAACCTTTGTATAACAATGATGTTTTACTGGGAATTCAGGTATATGGTTTTGGTGATATTGTGGAACAATTGAAATATCGCCATGGGGAAAATGAAATTAAGAGTAGAGAGCTCCGGTTTTCCATACAGGATGAAGAAGCTTTTGCACAGGCAAAAGAAGAAATTACACAAAAATTTGCCGTCGGTTACCTACATGAAAAACATGAAAATATTCATTCTAAAATCAGTGTTTCTGAATTAAAAGAGTCAGCGTTAAAAAAGGTAGTGGAGGAAGAGATAATAGAAAGAATATTTGAAACCCATAGTAAAGAACCATATATTCCTGCTTTCATTAGAAAAACGGAAGAAAAGGTCAGTGGTACGGCAAGAGGTAACGCTTATCATAAAATAATGGAGTTAACGGCTTACAGAAAAATAGAGGGAGAGGAACAATTAAAGCAGGTGCTGGAATCTGTAATACAAGCTGGAAAAATGACAAAAGAACAGGTAGAATTATTGTCAATTTCTAAGCTTATGACATTTTTTCAATCTCCATTGGCAGAACGTATGCAAAAAGCAGAGAAGCAGGGAAAGTTATATAGAGAACAGCCATTTTTAAGAGGAATGGATGTTTCAGAAGTATATCATAAGCCTTATCAGGAAAAGGAAACTATATTGATTCAGGGAATTATAGATGCTTTTTTTGAAGAAGACGACGGTATTGTGTTGGTGGACTATAAAACGGATCGGGTAAACAGTGGGCAGGAGCTGGCTGAACGGTATCAGGAACAGCTTGTGCAATATGCACAAGCTTTAGAAACCCTAAAAAAAAGGAAAGTTAAGGAAAAAATATTATATTCATTCCACTTGGGTGAAATTGTTTGTATATAATTTTGTATTTTTGAAAAAATCGTTAAATAATAAACAAAAACTATAAAACAAGAAGTTATTATTCTTGTAAAATATTGGGAATGGATTTATTTCATAAGATTTGATAAAATGCTCTTGTAAGAAATCTTAGCAAAGGTTCCTTCATACAGGAGCTTTTTGTCGTACGAAGAATATTCAGTGTTTTTCGCTTATCTAAAATTCTTGCACAGTGTGCACACACAAATCCCAAAGAAAAATATATAAAAGGAGGATACAGAAAAATTCATGGAAGAAATTGAATATGGAATCAGATCAGGGGTTCTGCATCTGCAAAGTCTGCAAGAATCAGACTTTGGTGTTCTCACAGAATACATAAAAAAGAGCAGTGTAACCGATATTAACTGGAATGGGACGGCACTTTGGATAGATGATTTATACAAAGGAAGATATAAATCCGGTATTGTACTGAGTGATGAATACCTGCAGCATTTTGCAGCGAAATTATCTAATGTTGTAAGCAGACAGTTTAATAAATACAGCCCTATTTTAGAAGCAGAAACAGCAGAGCTTCGGATCAGCGTGATACATCAGGAAGTTGCCAATACGGGAACTGTATTGTCTATACGCAAAATTCCGAGAGAAATACGAATGGTCAGGGAAACCATGATAGATGATGGATATTGCAGTGACCAGATAGAGAAGCTTCTGGCAGCCTGTGTTAAGGCAAAAATGAATATTATCATTTGTGGGCTGCCGGGAGCAGGAAAAACAGAATTATTAAAGTATTTAGGAGGATACATTGAGGATAAGGAGCGTGTTATTACATTAGAAGATAACTTAGAACTTCATTTTCCGGCAGTTTATCCAAGTAAAGACTGCATAGAATTTAAGGTGAATGAGGTATTTTCTTATCAGGCTGCTATCAAAGCAAGCCTAAGGCTATTACCAACTTGGCTGTTAGTATCTGAAATACGGTCAACAGAGGTAAAGTATCTTCTAGAGGCGATATCCACCGGAACTCATTGTATGTCCACAATCCATGCGGAATGTGTTGAGATGGTGCCAAACAGATTAAAAAATATGGCTGGTGACAGTAACCGTGATTGGGAAGAAGAAACCTTTCGCCATATCGATGTGGGAGTGTACGTTAGAAAGGAGATAAAAGAGCAGGGAGAAATTACAAGGCATATTTCTCAAGTGTGTTTTTTTGAACGAAAGGAGGAGGAAAATATAACTACTATAGTGGTGAACAATGGTTATGTAATTTCAGATAATATTCCAGACAGTAAACGAAAGAAATTTGAATTATATAATGTGGAAGTACCCCAGTTAGAACCGGAGGTTTTCTATGGCTGAAAGAAAATGCTTTGTAAAAAGACATAGCTTTCGGAAAATGCAGAAAATAATAGAAGAATACGGCTATGATTATTCTTTAAGAAAACATGTGACATTTATGGGAGCCGCTATTATTTTTATATTTTTGTTGTGCCATCTGATGCGTATAAAAATGGCAGGAGTATGTGTGGTATTTACAGGTACTGTTATAGCGATTCCCATTATTATAGGATATTATTATAGGGTTTTATATGAAGAAAAACGTTTTTCCGATTCGGTGGATTATATGGAGTATGTAATCTACAGCTTTCTTAGGACACCCAAAATTATAAATACCTTAGAGGAAGTGCAGAAATTATGTCATGGCAATATGCGGCAATGCATTGAAAAAGCGGTGGATAGGATACAATATGCCGATGTTTATAAGGATATTTATGTGGATGCTTTTTATCATATTGAAAAAGAGTATGGAACTGACCGAATGAGGGCATTGCACCGTTTTTTGGTGCAAATAGAGCAGCAAGGTGGTGAGTATGCCAAATCTATGGAAGTTTTATTGGAAGATATCAGACAATGGTCGGAAATGGTGTATTTACTGCAGAAGGAGCAAAAAGAGCTGCAGAGAAAAGTAAGCATTTCTATCATGCTGTCGGTAGCTACTGCAGTTACTATGGTAGGGCTTCTGCCCAGAGAAATTGGCGATATTGCTGAAAACTTTTTATATCAAAGTAGTTCTGTTGTTTTTCTGCTGCTTAGTATGCTGGTGCTTATATTATCGAGAAAAACTCTGGTACATTCATGGCTTCAACCTGAAAGTAACAGTTTGGAAGTAAAAAAAGCATATGATTACTGTATCAGACAGGAAAATGTCAAAGGAAGACATTATCGTTTTATGGAGAAAAAGGTAAAAAGAAGCATAGCAAAAGAATTTCCCATGTGGATTCGCAATGTTATTTTAAATATGCAGACAGAGAATGTGTTTGTTGCTATGGACAAAGCAGCGGAGGATACATCCTATCCATTAAAAACAGAATTACAGCGAACTTTAGGTGACATAGAGAAGAAACCGGGAAGTATGTGGGCATATCAGCAATTTTTGATGAAATTTGATTTGAAACAGATTAAGACCGTATTTCTTATGTTTTATTCATTAAGTGAATTTGGAACAAAAGAAGCGGAAGAACAATTAAATGCCATGATTCAGAGAAACAATAAACTGGCAGAACAGTCAGAACGGTTAATGAATGAAGATGCTCTGGGAATTTTTGGAATATATATGCTGCTGCCAATGGTAATTGCAGCAGGAAAAATGATTATGGATATGTGGGTTTTTGTGCAGCAGTTTTTATTGTTCTATTCCAATGTGGTTTAAGGAGGAGATTTATGGATGAAATGATGTCGGAGTATGGAGGCACAGTGATGATGCTGATAGTAGGAGGCACAGTGATTAAATTATTGGCAGAATTGTTGAATATGGTGACGGGAGGTATTTAATGAAAGCAGTATTAGAAGAATATGGGGGAATCATGATCACAGCTGCGGCAGTAGGTGTATTAATAGGATATCTACCCAAATTGAAATGTATCTATGAAATTGCGGGACAATTATTTCTAAATTCCATAGGAGGTTAAATGAATCGGTTCGTAGAAAAGTATGGGAGGGTAGTGATTGCCTGCAGTGTTGCCGGAATTGTTTTTGTTATTTTGGGTGTGATAGGCATGAAGTTATATGAGATGGTATCTTACCAACAGCCGGAGAATGCAGAAGAGATTGACACAGACATGAGGCTGTTAGCAGAACAGAAAAAGTATCCCTTCTTTTGTGGAAGCAGATATATTACTTTAACACTGGACTATAAAGGGACAGATGGAATAGAGGGGTTTAGCAGGGAGGATGCCCTTTCTTTTGTGGAAGCCTATGAATACAAGCTGGATAATGGGCAGGAAGTGGTAAAAAAGGTAGAGAAAGATAGAATAAAGATATATCCATTTGATGATGAAACCCACAGTACTCGCAAGTTTGTGGATGTAAAAAATACAGGAAAGTATTCTGTACGATATTCTGTGGAAGGAGAAAGTGGATTAAAATCAGATATGGTGATGCTGATTTTGGTGGATATTTTGCCAGAAGGAGTGGAGTGTAAAGAAAGTGTAGGTGGTGAAAATGAAAGCGGCAGTTGAATTGTATGTTAACTCTATCATTATGGTTATGCTTGTTACTTGCTGCGTTTTCTATATTTCTTCCGGAATGAGAAATGCCCAGGCAAGAAATTTCCATTCAACTACACTGGCCAAAATAGAGGCAAGCGCAGGAAGTGAAAAAGTAATTCAGGATAGCATAGATGAAGCAGAAGAAAAAGGTTATACGTTACACGTTTCACCAACATGTATCTATGAAGATAAGAAGTACTATTATGTGGAGCTAATCTATAAATACAGTATACCATTTCTAGGTACAATGCGGGAAAGTAAGATTGAAGGATATGCAAGATAAAGGAGGAATTATATATGAAAAGTTTTTTAGAAGAGTATGGGTTAGTGGTAGTAGCGGCGATAATTATTGGATTATTTATTTCCTTTGCCAGTCCTTTTGGTAATTCTATAAAAACATATATCACCAGTACAGTAGATAATTTTGCGGCATCTTCCCAGTCTGCAATTACTGGAAGCATGGGCGGGGAAACAGGAAATGCCAATGGAAATTAGGGATTGTTCATATGAAAAGTGTGGTTAATTTAGGAATAGGTATTTTGTTGTTTTTATTCACAATTGAAATTGTACAGTCTATCGAAACAAAATCCATTCGAGAGGAGGAATTAAGACAGGCAGTGACAAGTGCGGTGTATGCCGCGCTTGAAATGTCTATTACAGAGCCGGAGTTTCTGTCAGATAGCGTTAGTGAACAGAGAGAAGATGAGTTAAATCAAAAAATGAAAATGTGTTTTTTGGACTCATTAAAGGTATTGATAAAGAGTGATTCCAAGATAAAGATAATTATTCGGGATGCAGATTATAAAGAAGGAATTTTAGATGTGTCAGCAGAAGCAGAATTTCCATATACCAACGGAAAAACAGGACATATCTCGTGTCGGAAAACCGGCATCGTAACCCAATACCAAAATCCAGACAATGTTCCATGACAATGAAACCAGAGAGGAGATACGACAATGAATAAAGCAGGAACTAAGAGAACAGTGGCCGCAGTGCTTGCAGCACTAATGTTAGTTATAGTTAATATCATATATTCGGCAGCACCAGACAATCCCGTACAGGCGGCACAGTATAAGCAGAAAAGGGCAGTACGGGAAGAGGGAGAGCAAAAAACAGAAGTAAAAGGAGTTACAGCAGCGACGCCTTCTGTTCCGCAAGAAGGGGAAGTAAGGGAATCAGAAGCTAATGCATACAATCAGGGGAATGGACAATTCACAGTAACTTTAGATGGAGGAGGTTACTCAGTATCATATATAGTTTATATGTATAATGTAGAGAATCTTGAGCCGGCAGCAGGTGGCGCTGTAAAGATAAATAAAATTGAAAGTGCAGCAGTACCATCAGCCACGGAACCACAGTGGAAAGCTGTAAGGCTTGATAAGAATGGTGAGGGTGACAGAGCATACTTTAATTTATCTTTTGAAGAACTGATATTACGCCATGATGGTCCGGTCAGCAACTCACAGGGCTGGAGCGGTGCGCAGATTAAAATTAAATTTAATATTGATCAGCATGTGTACCAGATCAGCCAGTCGGTAAGCAATATAGAAAATGGACGTTTGTGTCTGCTTGCTTCACCTGACTCAAAGGATTTAAGTTTGGAGAGGCAGTTAGCAGAAGAGAATAATAGGGAAGCTGGCAATTCATGTGCAGTTATCAATGATAAATTAAATGCTCATAATGGTGCGGCAGGGATTACTGGTTATATTCAATGCAATGCCTATAATTGTGGCCTGGCAGATTATAATAATGACGGAAATTATTCTTATGGCAATCTTATGATTAATTTTCATAAGGGGAAAGAAACCTTAAAGATCAATCCAAATTCAGGAACATACATACAAAATAATGGTCAGGTTATAACAGGGAATACAGAGAAAGAACTGACAACAAAGGCATGTGGAAGCAGTACTACTATAAATGCCCCAACTAGGGAAGGCTATATTTTTGATGGCTGGACAGTAGAGCATGAAACAGGGGGAAGTGGAAACTATGATAACAGCAGTAAAAAGTACATACATTGCAGTACTTCTGGAATTGGTACAACTACGCTGAAAGCAAACTGGAAGAAGAATGATGCAGTGAACACTCCTACACTAAAGCCTACAGCTACACCAGCTCCGCTGCCAGAATACATTCAGACGGTAGAGTATTACACATGGTCTGAAACGGAACATAAATGGAATCAGTGCAAAGAAAGAGAAATTTATTCCGTAAAAAAAGGAAGTACCATGGAATGTCTTTCACTTGCGGAAGAGAATCAGCCTGAAGGATATTATTTAAGTGATATGATTGTACGAAATCCAGAAACAACAAAGTGGAGTACAGTTACGCAGTCCTATGTGGTGAATACACCTGCGATTGTTCATATTAATTACAGACCAAATCAGTCTACACTTCAGATAAACCCCAACGGTGGTGAATGGAGTGGCAGCAGAGAAATTCAAAAATTTACCCAAGGATATGGGACAACACTAGCTATTCCAACACCGAATAAAAAGAAATATAAATTTAAAGGATGGAGCCGAGTAGGAGAAAATGGAACAATAAATTGTTTGACAGAATCAACGCTTTATACATTTGGCATAAAAGCTGGCATCACAGATTATATTACAGCTCAGTGGCAGGCTTATAAATTTACCATCCATTATGCCAGAAATGAACCCAGTGGAATTATTAAAAGCAAGATGGAACCACAAAATAACCTGACCGTTGAAAGCCGGGAGACCATTTATGATGTTGGTGGTTGTGAAAATGCAAAATTTTCAGGCTGGTGTCTGGCAAAAGGAAATAGGAATAAAATCACAAATCAATTAGACAGTATCTACTGGTTAAAAGAAAATGGTACTTTTGATACAGAAGCCACTCCAATGGAAGCAAAACGCTTTGATACTACCGGTTATGGAGGCAAGGTATTTCCAAATCTTGCCAGCGTACAGGAATTTGTACCTTATGTAGAAAAGGATGGAGAAGAATTGATTTTAGTAGGAATGTGGCTGATTGATGTGGAATATGATGCCGAGGATGGAATTAACACAGAAGCATTAGCCGCAGGACAGCATGATATTGTTCCTGATGTTACTTTTCAGTTAGTAAGTGAAATACCAAGTCTTATGGGAAATGAGTTCGTAAAATGGCGAAATTCGGAGAGTAGTCAGGAAGAAGAACAAGGGGCAATTATTGAACAGGGGTATGGTAAGAATACCACCCTACATGCAACGTATCGATATTACATTCAATACCAAAAAGCAGATGGAACAGTCATCGAACAAAACAGTATAAGCAGGCAAAAGAAATTTGAAAAGAAATATGGAGAAGTAGCTGAGATAGCGGATGTTCCCTATCCAACCACTGGCAATACCGAGGGACATCATTATATTTCAGAAGAGATTTGGCAGGTAACAGCAGATAACAGCGAACTTTACAAATATGCTGATGCATCCAATTATCCAGAAAAAAATTATGCCAACAGCTACAGGCAGGGAGAAACAGCATTAGTTAATCGAAGTGTTATTTTAAAAGCAGTGGAAGAAGCAAATACATATACCATTAAATATCATGCTAACAGTGGTAATGCATCTACGGCAGCAAGTCAAGACTGGAGTAAAATGCAAAAACAGAAGTTAACTTATGGTCAGAATGTGACTTTAAGAGATGTTTCCGACAGTCTTCTTCCAGGATACGAGTTTGCCGGATGGAATACCAAAGCAGACGGTTCAGGAGTGAATTTTACCAATAAAGAGAGTAGTACTGTAAAACAGTTTCTTAACAAGGCAGGCATAAATGTAAATGAGGATGGAGCCCAGGTTCATTTGTATGCCCAGTGGCATGCTAAGTCCTATACGATTAAGTTTAATATTAATCGCCCTACCAAGATAAATAACACTCATGCATCAAGTGAGTCACCAGTGCTGAATGGTACTGACACAATGGAGTATGTCTGGGACAGTGTAATAATAAATAACAAAATAGAAGATTTAAACATTCCTACAGCTTCATTAAAAGGCTGGCATCAGAGGTTTGCTGACGCTCTTTGGTATACCAATGATGAATATAACGCACCGGGAAAGCCGTTGAAAGAAGGCGTGAGACTTGACAGTGAACTTTTGGGTATCCCTGGAGATAAAACGGTGTATGCCCAGTGGGAAGCAAATACCTATACTGTTAGCTATGATGGCAATGGAAAAGCTTCCGGAGGCAGAGGTGTTGTACAGGGAAAAGTAGAATCTCAAAAGTTTATATATGATCAGCCATCCAAATTACGGGAAAATAAATATACAAAGCAGGATGAAAAATTTAAATATCATGATGATGAAAAATTGTCAGAAAACACTTATGGCACAAAATATAATCCTAATGCAGCAGATAACTATAAATATTTCTGGCTTGGCTGGTGCAGAAATAGGGTAACGGAAAGTGAGAAAACAGTATTGGACAAACAGCACATTGCCACTCAATGGGATGTGAATAAGGAAAAAATATGGAATCTCACAGATATTGATCAGGGAGAAGTTATATTATATGCCTTATGGGACGGAGTTCCTAATATTACGACAAAAAACGAAAAAACTCATTTTGATCGCTATCAGGGGGCATGTCTTAGCGCAGCAGAAATGAAAGAATTAATAAAAACTTACGATTTAGAGCAGGGAGAAGAATTAGAGGTAAATATTAAAAATATTAGTTATTATGTAGGGGACAAATTGACAGAATCTATAGATTTTCCAAAGGATGGCTATATGCTGGATACAACTTTGCCGGAAACATTGTGGGGGGACGGAAAGTATAAAAGCTATACGATTACTTTTGAAACAGAGGATAAATATGGAATAAAAAACTATATGGGAGAACAGTCGGAAAAGACAGCTGTTTATTGTGGAAAAATTTACTATAACAATGCTCCTATGATAAAATCATACAATGGGAAAACATTACTTTGTGAACGTTATTTATATCTTCAGGATATAGTAGAAATGGAAGAAAAAGAATTAGGAGATGTACTAAAAAGGCATGTAAAAATAGTGGATAAGGAGGATGAAGCATATAAAAAAGACATGGAAAATGATTTGTATACAGGGCGTTGGACAGAGGGAGCCAAATTAGAAATAGTACATCTGCCAGAAGTATATCAGCAAGCGAAAAATCAGGGAAAAAATTGGAGTTTACGAGAAAAAGAAGAAGGAAAAACACTGGAATATAGTATGCAGTATAAGGATATCTTTGGGAAAGATGTGGCAGAAAGCAGCAAACTGCATATAATTGACAGCAACAATGATACTAGCGGAGAATATAAAAAGCAGAATCAGTCTGTTAGGTTTATTAGTAAAGAATATTTCAATACTTTGGAACATGATTCCCAGTGGTATCGGGAAGAAGAAAACAGAAAAAAACTGGAAAACATCTTGAACGGTGGAGAAAATTTCGGAGAAGTATATGAACTTCAGAAAGGTAAATGAAAATTTCTGGTAATAAACCTATTTATTGAAGCCATTATAAGCAGTCCATGAGCAATATATAATTTCTGTATTGCCCATGGGCTGCTTACAAATATGGCAGGTAAGAGAATTATTCTAAAATGTAGCAAAATAATACATTTTCCCTCTTTTTTTAGATAGCGATATTTGCATTTAGTATAATCCTATGATAAAATGTAGATTGCTGGTTTATATATATTTATTATGTAAAAGTGTAATGTAATGAGTAAAAAGGAACGAGTATAATGAAAATAATTAGGAAAACAAGTCAGATTTTGACTATATGTGTTATGTTATGTCTGATGGTTGTACTGATGTATAAAATAGAGGGAAAAGAATCAACGATTTCCGAGGCGGCAAGTACCTATCCTGATTCTATGATAGAAAATATGCAGACTCTTTTGGAACAAGGATATTTTCTATTAGACGTGTCTAACATGCGGCAGCAGGAGGATGGGGCAGGTCCTACATGGAGTGTGGGAAGTACACTTTATTATTGCAATCTCACCACAGGTTCCGAATGGAATGAATCTGTGAACTCTGACAGCGAGGGGCTTTCAGAGGCAGAAAAAAGTATAATTGGTGAGCTGCGGCAAAGTAATATTTTCTGTTTTAAGCTGACAGATGCAGATACAGATGTATTGCAGTTAAGCTACAGCAATGATAATACAGAGAATACGGATCATTACTATAAAACAGCCACATATCAAGCAGGGGATTTGAAAGGCAATTTATATGCTTATCTTGCATCCTATACTGTGAAAAGTGGAAATAGTATCGGGAAAAAAGCTTATATGATTGGGAAGGTTTCTCTGCCACAGGTTACATCAAAGGAAGAGGTCACTAAGGTCCCAGAGGATGAGGAGGCAGAAGATGAAAAGTTGAGGGAAGAAGAGACCGCAGTAGAGGAAGAAACTATTTTGGCAAATTCTACATCAGATAATACTGTCACTATAAGAGTAAATTATAATTTTCAGGATGGCAATGAACTTATCTTATTAAAAAATGATGCCTATGTAACATACGTTTCCATTGGCGCTGGGAGTTTTGTGTATGATTTGGAGAGCACAGAATATGATAGTTTTTACATTCAGGAAGCGAATGCAAGTTCGGAGGGGAATAGGACAGTAAAGATATCTTCAGAGGAATTGGCAGAAAAAAAGAGCATTTATGGAAGTTATATTTCCATAACTCCCGGTGGCTGGGATGAAACCAATAATGGAGCGAATCGGCGGAGCGTAAGTTATGGTACCAGTATTTATATTAAGCAGAATTTTGAGCATGGGACTACCGTATGCTATACTCTAAACGGCAATGTGGTTTCTGAAGCGGCAGTTTCTTCAGATAGTATCATAGCCTTTGACGTGAACTCAACAGTATACGATGGATTTTTCATTAGAGAAAGCTACACCGATACTGGAAGCAGTACGGTGTTGGAGGGAAACAAAACAGAAATTCTTACATGTGAGGAGATAAAGGCAGCTCTTGAGGAAGATGATTCCATGCTGAAAGCGAGAGTGGGCAGCTGGGTTGGCGGAACCACTAGGAGAACTTTAAAATTGTTAGAGCCTGGAACCAGCATTTCGGATATGAGTTTGAACATTCCAGAGGGAACATTTCAGAAAAAAGATGATATTTTTTATGTAAATTCTACTTTTTATGATTATTATTCTGATGTGGAAATGGAAGGAAATAATCGAAATACCCTGTCAGGAGCCTTTGACAATACGGATGGAGGCAGTGATAAAGTACAGGCGAAGAAATTTAATGAGGCAATTCAGGAGTATTTCAGAAATACAAGCCTTGCCACGAGTAGCTGGCAGGCCCCCCTTTACTTTGGAGATTTTCATGCCTGGCGGGATGGGGGGTACTCCTTGTTAAATTTTAGAGGGGTAAACAACAATGGTATTCCTAATATGGTAAATGGAGCAGACGGAGCATGTTTGGGGCTGGTAAACAGTAAGCTGGTAGATAATAAGCTAATGATGGGAACGGACAATAACGGTCAGGGGGTAGAGGTACCGTATTTTAATAAAGAATTCCTGCGTGGTAATAATTCTTTACAGGATAATATTGGATATGTATTTGAAAATGTTTTGTTCCCCTTTGTAAAAGATAGTTCTACCGGTTACTGGGAGTTTGACAGTTATGATGCTGACCAGACACTTCGTATGAAGCAGACGGCGGAGGGAAGATACTTTTTAGACCAGGTGGGTGCGTCAAATGCAGTAAAAGGTTTTACATCCAGTGCAGTAACTGACAAGTCTAATTTCTTTCCTTTTAATGATGCTTCTGAATCTGGAAGTGCTAAAAAATTGAATTATGCGTTTGGCGTTAAACTTGAAATTCCATTCTATATGACAGCAGATGGTAAGGTGAAAATGGACGAAAATACCAGCAATGATATTACCTTTGAATTTCAAGGTGATGATGACGTATGGATATTTATTGATGATACTCTTGTACTAGATATAGGTGGTGATCATGGGGCAGTAAAGGGAAGCATCAATTTTGCAACGTGTACGGCTGAAACTACAGGTTGGAGATTCAATAGCAGTACCGGTGTGAGAGAAGCTGGAACTTTTACTACAAACTTTACCAGACTAAGCTCTACGGAACAGCATACACTGACTATGTTTTATATGGAGCGGGGTATTTGGGAGTCTAATATGTATATATCCTTTAATTTTCCCAAAACCAACAATTTGGAGGTGGAAAAGGAAATAGTGACTACGGATGCCAATGGAAATAGTCTTGTAAATGCAGCGTTTGCAGATGTTATGGAAAATCTAAAGACGAATATTTCATTTCCAGTTATTATCAAAAATATGGCAACCAGCGGAGACCCTTTTGATATTCAGGTGGGAAGCACAGCCATCAACTTGAATTTTGATGAGATTACCAGTAAAACATCTGCAAGCCTATATTATAATGTATACGGTGCAACTTTGGAGAAGATGACAAATAATATTCCGGGTAATACTGCCAGAACCTGTGTATTGAAATACCGTTATCCGGGTGAAAAACAGTATACAGATGGGCAGGGGGTTACAGACAATCGATCCATTTTGATTAATTATCCAGATGGGGATAGTTTGGGCCTGACACAGGCACAGGCAGCAAGGATTGAGGAAAAGGGATATGTTGAGTTGGAAGCATATCTAGAGGCAACAACAGGTGCCGGCTCTCCCTTTTTGGCGTTGATTGACGGAAATGGGAATCGAATCGGTACTTGGGCAAATGAGAATGCAGTGGCTGGAACTAAGGGCAGTCTGCAGGCAAATAACTGGGTTACACTTAGAGTATATATTTCTCAGATGAAGCCTATGGCAAGACTGGGCAGTTCTACGGTTGGAACTTTCGATTATACTAACATAAAAAGTGTTCAATTTGCCTACTGGGATAACAAGACGGTATATATAGATAATATTACCTTGAATGCACCAGCAATTTATACCGAGGAGAGTGGATTTGAAAAAGATCAGAGCCAGATTCCAGACTATGGTTCCATTGGAACTACAGCAAGTGATTATAAGCTTATGCCTATTAACGGTGCCAAATACAATTTGAACGGTACAGACGAATATGTGGATTCGGGAACCATTTATCTAAAAAACGCAGAGTTGGCCCTGTTTTCAGATCAGTTTCGCAGGAATAGTTACTTATCTATTAACGAGGAATGTGATACAGGGGTTTTTGATGTGGCATGGACACTGTCAGAGAACGGTGTGGTTATGAAATCAGGTACAGGAACAGCAGTGGAGGATGGAAGGACGGCAGAAAATACTGACCCATCCGACATTGAAAAGCCGGAAGAAAATACAATTCTCTTCCAAACCTGGGATCCGGAAGCTAATGCCACAGAGTTTTATAATTTGAATGTAAAATTTACGAATACGATCAAAACCGGTTCCCTGAAAATTAAAAAGCAGGTAAAGACAGGACAAGATGAATTGATCGATGCAGAACTTCCTTATACCATTAAGGTTACGTTCTCTAATATTGCAGGATTAAGTCTTGAGGGCAGCATTGACAACTATGAATCCATGGATAAAGAGGTTTATTTAGAATCCGATAAGGATGTGTTCGAGATAACCGGGATTCCGGCAGGAACAGAGTATCGTATTGAAGAAATACGGACGGCAGGAGCCGATTTCCCATTGCAGGAAGAAGGGGAAATCAGAGATGATTTTTCCTTGTCCACCATGACAGGTACTGGGAATGATGCAGACGCAGGTTCTTATTATGATGAAGAGGGCCAATGTTGGCGCGGAACCATTATAGCGGATGATTCACAAGAAATTACGGATGTAGTATCCGTCGTGAATGATATCAATCCGGTGATAGATGAAATAGGTGGACAGAAAATATGGAATCTCGGTGAACAGAACAGTCATTTAGGGACAGCTCCGGAGGCACAAAGCGTTACCTTAAAACTGCAGAGAACATTTATACAAACGGATGAAGATATTACAAACAATGTGACCTACAGTTTTACAGATGTGACAGACAAAGGTACAGGCAATCCAGTGGAGATAGTTTTAAATAATAAACAGAGCTCTAGAGAAGTGACTTGCAGTGACGAGAATATGATTATTATTACAACAGATAACGATTGGAAATACAGTGTGTCAGGACTCCCGCTTTATGGAAAGACCGAGGCAGGAAGAAAGAGAAAGTATGAATACCGTTTTGTGGAAACCAAAATAGTGACTGCGTCAGGAGAAACGGTGGTAGAGAGGACGGCAGATGATTCGGGATATGTGGAAAACAATTCGGGATATACGGTTGCCGGTGGCACTATGAATGTAACCGCCAATGGAGATCAGGAACTAATTGATTATAATTTGACCAACACTTACAATCCGATGACCAATCTTCAGATAACTAAGGTATCGGGAGATGATACGCCCCAAAAAATGGGAGGTGTTACCTTTAGATTAGAACGTCTGATTAAAGATGAAAAAGGTGATTGGATAATTGATACGGAATTTAACAGCGGAAAAGGCTATTGGGAGGCGACCACGGGTGAAGGAACAGGTATGGTTACTTTCTTAAATCTGGCAGACGGTAATTACCGGCTGACTGAGATAAAGACTGTATCAGGTTATAGTCTTTTGGCAAAACAGATAGAACTGGTCATCAGTCGGGCAGATGGAACCAAGGTAGAAGGCACAGAATATGCCCTGGAAAGTGATGGGAAAACTATTGCAATTACTATTTCCAATCAGGGATTGTTGGAACTTCCTTTTACCGGAAGTAGTGTAAGAAAATATATTATTTGTTTTGGAATTGTTTTGGCGGTAGGAGGAGAAGGAGTTTACCTTTGGAACATGTATTATCAGAGCAGGAAACGCCGCAGGCAGCGCAGATTATGAGAAACAGTCAGAAAAAATGGAATATGAAGGAGGAAGTAAGGATGAAAGAAAGAACAAACAACAAAGCAATAGTCAGAAAAGCAATCGGGCTGTTGGCGTGCCTTGCTATGGTGGCAGCAATGTTGCCAGTTAATGTGGCAAAGGCAACCAGCACAAATGGTCCGGTAATTGACACCAGCAAGAAGGGGAGTATTACTATTCATAAATATGAATACAATGGAACAGAAGCGTCTCCGTCCCCCACTCCCGTTGCGGGAAATGGTCAAGCGGGCCAAACCATACCAGATGGGGCAGTACCATTGCAAGGAGCAGGCTTTACTATCTATAAAGTAGAAGATGCAGCTATGTTAGATACTTACTACGGAATTAATTCCACAGGTTTGCCGGATGCCAGCAATTATTACACAGGGACAGATGGAAATTATACGGTAGATAGTCAATATACACCGGCTGGAACTGAAACCACTGATGAATATGGCGTGGCAACTTTTGGGAACCTTGAGTTGGGTCTTTATCTGGTAGTAGAAACAACAATACCGGATAAAGTAACCACACCGATTGTTCCATTTTTGGTATCTATTCCTATGACCACATACGAAGGGAACGACTGGTTGTATGATGTTCATGTATATCCTAAAAACAAGACTACTTATGGTGGAGTAAGTTTAAAGAAAACAGGAAA
>CASEML010000132.1 GCA_949289145.1 uncultured Eubacteriales bacterium
TTTCTTGAAAGTGAAATTTTTTTGTTGTTACTGGTTACGGTGCTGTCATTTAAGTTCAGAGCAAGTTCCCGACAGTTTAATTCCCTTTTTTGTTCATTTAATGCATAAGTGCGGCGTAACAGAGCCTGAATCTTGGCAGTGAGTACATGGACATCAAAAGGCTTTTCAATATATTCATCTCCGCCCATGTTCATAGCCATGACAATATTCATATTATCTGAGATAGAGGACAGAAACATAATAGGAATGTTTGAGTCTTTCCGAATTTCGCTGCACCAGTGAAAACCGTTATAAAAAGGCAGGTTTATATCCATGAGAACCAATTGGGGTTGAAATTCTTCAAAGTGTTCCAGCACTTTTTGAAAATCCCGTACATATTCCACGTCATAATTCCAGGTAGAAAGATGGCTGGCAATGGACTGGGCAATAATAAGATCATCTTCAACAATTAATATTCGATACATAGTATATTCTCCTGAAAAATTTTATCCTTTGATGTGAATGGACGAGTTATATATACTTTAACATAACTTTCAGAGAGTTTCAATTTTGATGTAACAGTTCAGCCTGTTAGCTGCCTAAAAATTGGATTTTACTTCCATTAAAAACATGTTTTGTAAACTTAAGAAATTAAAGTTCCTATGTAATTTCTAAAAAGAAAGGGAGATGCATATAAGAATTGATTATTCCTACGTCCCGGTATATAGTCCTTTATAGCGGAATGGCTAGGAGGAAACAGCAAGAGAAATAGAAAATTAAAATAGGAGTTGGAATAAGCCAGAAAATAAATTTGACGTACACCCTATATCTATGCTATAATGTGTTAAATAATGTGGCTATGTAGGTAGTTACAAAAAATAGTCAGCTTCAGGTTGCTAAAACGTTAGGAGGGAATATGATGAAGCATATTAAGACTTTAACTACACGTGATTTAAAACAGTCTATGAAAAAGGGTGGCTGCGGCGAATGTCAGACATCTTGTCAGTCCGCATGTAAGACATCTTGTACTGTAGGAAATCAGAGCTGTGAAAGCCAGAAATAAGGTTTAGATGATTCATAAGCAGCGGCTTACGTCGCTGCTTATTTGTGCGAACAATGATGGCATTGCAGAGCGAAAGGAGAAAAGATGATTCATCAGTATATAAACAATGGCTACCATATTGTGTTAGATGTAAACAGCGGTTCTGTTCATGTAGTGGACAAAATGCTGTATGAGTTGATTGCGTTTGTAAAAGAAGAAAAACAGAATGGTAATAAAATAGATGAAGAAACAATTACCAAAACAGTAAATCATTTTCAAGGTGTATATGAAGAAAATGATGTGCGGGAAGCATTGGAAGAACTAAATGAACTGATTGAAGCGGGACAGCTTTTTACGGAAGATATTTATGAGCCATATGTAAAGGATTTTAAAAAGAGGGAAACAGTGGTAAAAGCTCTTTGTTTACATATTGCCCATGACTGTAATTTGGCGTGTAAATACTGTTTTGCAGAAGAAGGGGAGTACCATGGAAGGCGTGCCTTGATGTCTTTTGAAGTGGGAAAGAAAGCATTGGATTTCCTGATTGCTAATTCTGGAAACAGAAGAAATTTAGAAGTAGATTTCTTTGGCGGTGAGCCTCTGATGAATTTTGAGGTGGTAAAACAGCTGGTAGCCTATGGACGGGAGCAGGAAAAGATACACGACAAAAATTTCCGCTTTACATTGACTACCAATGGTGTACTATTAAATGATGACATATTAGAATTTTTGAATAAAGAAATGGCAAATGTGGTCTTAAGTATTGACGGCAGGGAAGAAGTCAACAATAAAATGCGTCCTTTTCGAAATGGTAAAGGCAGCTACGAACTGATTGTTCCAAAATTCCAGAAAGTTGCAGAAAGCAGAAATCAGACCAATTATTATGTGCGGGGTACTTTTACTAGAAACAATTTAGATTTCAGTGAAGACGTACTTCATTTAGCGGACTTAGGTTTTGAACAGATTTCTGTAGAGCCGGTAGTTGCGGCGGACACGGAAGAATATGCATTGAGAGAAGAAGACATTCCCGTTATTTGTGAACAATACGACAGACTTGCAAAAGAAATGGTAAAAAGAAGCAAAGAAGGAAAGTGTTTTAACTTTTTCCATTTTATGATTGATCTTCAGGGCGGTCCGTGTGTGGCAAAGCGTATTTCTGGATGTGGTTCCGGCACCGAGTATTTAGCAGTGACCCCATGGGGAGATTTTTATCCATGCCATCAGTTTGTAGGAGAAGAAAAATTTCTCTTGGGAAATGTGGATACAGGAATCGTAAACACAGATATTGTGGAAAGTTTTAAGGGCTGTAATGTGTATGCTAAGGATAAGTGCAGAAACTGCTTTTCTAAATTTTACTGCAGTGGTGGTTGTGCGGCAAATTCATACAATTTCCATGGCTCTATCAACGATGTATATGAAATTGGCTGTGAGCTGCAGAGAAAAAGAGTAGAATGTGCTATTATGATTCAGGCGGCATTGGCTGAGGAAAACGGGTAAATACTTATATAAATTATATAATTATTTATAATGAAATATGTGGGAAACCGCAGATGAAAGGAGTAAAAAAATGCAGATGAAAAAAAGCAAAGGAATTGCGATTTTTTTGGTGATCGTGCTGATAACAGGATTTTTAGGATATCTGTCAGCATTCGGCATTGGCAGTGAACAGTGGGGGTCCGCAAAGGATATCCGACTGGGGCTTGATTTGGCAGGTGGTGTAAGTATTACTTATGAGACCACAGAGGCACATCCAAGTTCAGAGGATATGAGTGATACCGTATTTAAGTTACAGAAGCGTGTAGAAGCCTATAGTACGGAAGCACAGGTATATCAGGAAGGAGAAAACAGAATCAATATTGAAATTCCGGGCGTATCTGATGCCAATGAAATATTAGAAGATTTAGGACAGCCAGGTTCTTTAACCATTCAATCCGAAGATGGAGAAGTGGTGTTAGAGGGAACAGATATTAAGGATGCTCAACCGGCAACTCAGCAGGATGAATTGGGAAACAGCGAAACGGTTGTTGTACTCACATTGACAGACGAAGCAAAAGAAAGCTTTGCAGAGTATACAGCAGAACATATCGGTGATAGTCTGCCGATTATTTATGATGGAACAGTAATCAGCAGTCCAACCGTGCAGAGTGCTATTACAGGCGGAGAAGCAACCATAACAGGTATGTCAAGCTATGAAGAAGCAGATGAACTGGCTTCCATTATTCGTATTGGTGGTTTGAAACTGGAATTGCAGGAATTACGTTCCAATATAGTAGGAGCCCAGTTAGGAGAAGAAGCAATTCGCACAAGCTTAATTGCGGCAGCCATTGGTTTTGCGATTGTCTGTATATTTATGTGTGTAACATATAAGATTCCCGGATTGGCAGCAAGTATTGCATTATGTCTTTATGTGGGTATCATTCTGGGATTGTTAAATGCATTCCAGATTACATTGACCTTACCTGGTATTGCAGGTATTATTTTATCCATCGGTATGGCGGTGGATGCTAATGTTATTATCTTTGCCCGTATCCGTGAAGAAATTACAGCAGGCAAAACAGTACGTTCTGCATTAAAGATTGGTTTTGAAAAAGCTTTATCTGCAATTCTGGATGGTAATATAACCACATTGATTGCTGCTGCAGTACTGGCTATTATGGGTACCGGCAGTGTAAAAGGCTTTGCTTATACCTTGGCATTAGGTATTGTGGTATCCATGTTTACTGCATTGGTTATTACACAGTACTTGTTAAACTCTTTTTATGCTATGGGAATTCAGAATGTTAAGTTTTACGGAGCCAACAGGGATCGTAAGGCCATCAACTTTGTTGGAAAGAAAAACCTTTGTTTTGCGATTTCGGCAGTGGTGATTATCATTGGTTTTGTATTTCTTGGAATTAATAAGGCAAACACAGGAAATGTGTTAAACTACAGTCTTGAATTTATGGGAGGTACTTCCACGAATGTAACTTTCAACGAAGACTTAACGATTCAAGAAATCGATGAAAAGGTAAAACCGGTTATTGAAAGTATTACCAATGATTCAGCCATTCAGGCACAGAAAGTTACAGATACGAATCAGGTGATCATTAAGACAAGAACTCTTTCTTTAGACGAAAGAGAAGAATTAAATACAGCTTTGGAAGAAAACTTTGGTGTAGATACTTCATTGATCACAACGGAAAGCATTAGTTCAACGATCAGTACGGAAATGCAGAAGGATGCGATTATTTCTGTGATGATTGCGATGGTCTGTATGCTGATTTATATTTGGTTCCGTTTCAAGGATTTAAGATTTGCGGGAAGTGCGGTTCTTGCATTGCTGCATGACGTATTAGTGGTACTGGCTTTCTATGCAGTATCGAAGACTTCTGTGGGCAGTACGTTTATTGCATGTATGTTAACGATTGTAGGTTATTCTATTAATGCGACTATTGTTATCTTTGACAGAATCCGTGAAAACATGTCAGAAATGAAAAATGCAGATCTGCGGGACGTTGTAAACACAAGTATTACACAGACACTTACTAGAAGCATCAATACATCTTTTACCACATTTATTATGGTAGCTGTATTGTTTATATTGGGAGTGAGTTCAGTTCGCGAATTTGCGTTGCCATTGATGGTAGGTGTTATTGCCGGAGCATATTCTTCTGTATGCATCACAGGCGCCCTATGGTGGCTAATGAAGACAAAGATTGGCAGCAAGGCACAGAAGTAAGAAACAAGAGGAAGCACGCAATGTGAGCGTCTATATCAATTAGGAATAAAAAGGGGATCGTCAGGCAATCATGTCTGGCGATTCTCTCTATTAAGGGAAATGGAAAAAGCATGAAGAAAAAATGGGTTGTATCTGCCAAGAAAGCGGATTTTAAAGGAATTGGAGAAAAATATGGTATTGATCAGGTGGTAGCAAGAATCATCCGAAACCGGGATGTGATAGAGGAGAAAGATATAGAAAGGTATCTGAATGGAACCAGAGCAGATTTTTACTCTCCTTATCTGCTGAAAGATATGAAAAAAACGGTAGAAATTCTTAGTGAAAAAATCAAGGAGCGGAAATCTATTCGTGTCATCGGGGATTATGATATTGACGGCATTTGTTCCACATACATATTATATGAAGGATTGAAGAAATGCGGTGCTCAGGCAGATATTGAAATTCCGGACAGAATTAAGGACGGATATGGAGTAAATGAGGCATTGGTGCAGGCAGCCTTTGAAGATGGCATTGATACTATGATTACTTGTGACAACGGTATTGCGGCAGCTACAGAACTGAAAGTGGCAAAAGATTTAGGAATGACTGTTATTGTGACAGATCATCACGAAGTGCCCTATACGGAAGAAAATGGTGAAAGGCAGTATCTTCTTCCACAAGTAGATGCCATTGTGAATCACAAACAGCAGGACTGCCCTTATCCTTTTAAAGAGTTGTGTGGAGCTGCTGTGGCATATAAGGTGATCACAGCTATGTATGAACAGTTTGGGATTGACAGTGAGGAATTAAATGAACTGCTTGCGTTTGCAGCATTTGCAACTGTGGGCGATGTAATGGAACTGCAGGGAGAAAACAGGATTTTGGTGAAAGAAGGATTGAAAGAACTGCATAGAACTTTCAATACAGGTATGCTTAGCCTGATAAAAGTGTGTGGTCTGGAAAAAGAGCAGATTGCTGCTTATCATATTGGCTTTGTGCTTGGTCCATGCTTAAATGCCAGCGGACGGTTGGATACGGCTAAGAAAGCATTGAAACTATTAACTACGAGAGATTTTGCAGAAGCGGCATGTATTGCCAATGAATTAAAAATGTTAAATGAGAGCCGCAAAGAGATGACAGATGAGGGTGTGGCAAAGGCAATTGAGCAGGTAGAGCATACATCTCTTGGAGAGGACAGAGTACTGGTAATTTATCTTCCTGACTGCCATGAAAGCATTGCAGGTATTATTGCAGGGAGAATTCGGGAAAAATATTATAAGCCGGTGTTTATACTGACTAAGTCGAAAGAAGGAGTGAAAGGTTCCGGACGTTCTATTGAAGGTTATTCCATGTATGAGGAAATGACAAAAGTAAAGACTCTTTTTACCAAATTTGGCGGTCATCCAATGGCGGCAGGACTTTCCCTGCCGGAAGAAAATGTGGAAATTTTTCGCCGGGAGATCAATGAACATTGTACTTTAAATGAAGAAGCACTGACCGAGAAGATTGTCATTGATGTGCCTATGCCTTTAAGCTATATCACAGAAACGTTGATAGAACAGCTGAATATCCTAGAACCCTTCGGAAAAGGAAATGAAAAGCCTGTATTTGCAGATAAAAATATTGCTATAGTCAGTGCCTGTAAAATAGGAAAACAAAAAAATATGATGCGGCTTAATCTATTGAACGAACAGGGAGGTACTATGGAGGCAATGTTGTTTCGAAATTGCGAGGACTTTGAATTGTTTCTGCAGGAAAAGTTTGGGGAGGCAGAAGTAGAGAAAATCTATCGGGGAGAATCAAACAATATACGAATCGCAATTACTTATTATCCATCGATCAATGAGTTTCGGGGCAATCGAAAAATGCAGGTGACAATATTAGGGTGGCAGTAGATAAGTTAAAATGCTATAAAATCGGAAAAGTCAAACGCAGATAAAATGAACTGTGTTTGGCTTTTCTTGTCAGATTACTGAAACAGCATTATTCAGTTGCGATATAAGTGGAGTAACCGGCATTGCGCAGACGCTGTTCCATGGCAATGGCATTGTTAAGATTTCGGTAAGCGCCCACCTGAACAAAATAATAGCCCTGATTGTAATTGAGAAAAGCAGGAAAGTTTTTCGCACGCAGTTCATTTACAAGATTCTGGGCATAATTTTTGTTTTCAAATACTCCCACATTGACCCGGTACAGGGTTTCTTCCTCGGCAGCAGTAATAGATTGTAAAATACCGTTAGCAATTCCCTGAGCAATTTCGTTGAATTTTTCATCAAACAATGCATTATCCGCTTCGTTGTCAATAAAGCCGGCTTCTACTAAGACGGCAGGCATTTCGGTGCGGCGCAGAACTACAATATTGGGTCTGCTGCTGACGCCATGGTTAGTAAATCCTACATTTTCTAATTGATTGTTGATATTTTCAGCTAAGATACGGCGGATACCGTCATCTTCGTATACAAGAGATTCTATGCCGCTGCCGGTGCCGGGAATAGGCATGGCATTTCTATGGAGGGATATAAAATAATCCGCATCTGCTTCATTCGCGATCATTGCTTTTTCATAAGGTGTCTGATAAACATCTTCTGTACGTGTAAAAACTACGTCAATACCATTGTTTTTTAAAATATCGCCTACCGCCATGGCTAGAGCAAGGGTATCATCCTTTTCCCTGCGGCCTTCAAAACGGGCGCCATTGTCAAATCCACCGTGACCGGCATCTACAACTATTCTCATAAAACCTCCAGAGGATTTATTTTCATTCATTTTAGTATATGAATCAGAAAGAAAAAATGTGAAAAAAATAAAGTTTGGTGTATAAAAACAAAATGAAGGTCAATACTATTAGCGTGGAAGAAAAGTTATCATTTCTTTCACAGGTTTATTGGAAATTCCCCCCTTCTAATAAACAATGCGCTAATGATAAAGGAAAATACTTATCCTCCCCTATTGCCCCCTGAAGCCACCCCGCTTCAGGGGGCTTTTTATGGAATAAAACAGGTTGAAAAGCTGTTTTGTTCCATGAAATACTGGTATCAGATTCTCAGAATATTACGATTTCTCTATCTTGAAAGGATGACTATGTATCTTGACTTGTACTCTATAATTTGTTTTACTTATTTTAGAACATTTTACAGCAAAAAATTATTTTCTATCCTACAAATTTGTAAATACATAAGAATCGAAATACTACAATTAATATAGAAAGGCATTTTTATGATAGAAACCAGATTATTACAATATTTTGTTACCGTTGCAGAAGAACAGAATATTACCAGGGCTGCCAAAGTTTTACATATTACACAGCCCACATTAAGCCGCCAGATGGCGCAGTTAGAACAGGAAATAGGAGTGAAGCTTTTTGTCAAGGGCAGTCGTCCTCTTGCACTTACCAATGAAGGAATGCTGCTGAAACGCAGAGCAAATGAGATATTAGAACTGACAAGGAAAACAGAGGAGGAACTGTCTGCACAGGAAGCATGGTTTGAGGGAAAAATATCTATTGGGTGTGGCGAATTATCTGCCTTCAATACATTGTCTAAAATAATTGCTGAATTTCATCAGAAGTATCCACGAGTACAGTTTGATATTTATACAGCAAATGCAGATCAAATCAAAAACCGTATGGATAACGGTTTAACAGATATAGGATTGTTGTTGGAACCGGTGGATATAGAACGATATGATTATATCCGTATGCCGGAAAAAGAACGCTGGGTGGTTGTTGTGCCCTCAGGGGTACCATTGGCAAGAAAAGAATATGTAACACCAAAAGATTTGGCAGACATTCCGGTGATCATGCCAAGCCGCCAGAAAGTCCATGATGAAGTGGCAAACTGGTTTGGCGCATATTATGCAAAGCTGCATATCAGTGCCATTAGTAACTTGAGTACCAATGCTGCTTTAATGGTAAGATCAGGTATGGGGTATGCATTGATTGTAGAAGGAGGTCTTCCGTTTCTTGATACGGCGGAGGTTTGTATGAAACCTCTGAAACCGGAATTGTTTGGCACTTCTGTCTTTGTCTGGAAACGAAATCAGCCAATGGGATTGGCGGCAGAAAAGTTCATTGCCTTTACTAAATGCTTTTTGGGCATTGAAAATCCATAAAACATAAGCATTAGACATAAAAACTAAGAAATATTATAATAAATGTATCAGATAGAAATCAGCAAAAAATAGTATGATTTAACTGAAATTGAATTATAAAGAAAATAGGAGGAGTGAATTATGAAACCGGAAGAATTAAACGTATTTCCTGTGGGAGAAAAGAACGGTGCATTTGCACAGTATTTTGTAGGACAGAGCTATTTAAATATGTTGTCTACTACACAGGTCGGAATTGGAAATGTGACCTTTGAACCGGGATGCCGCAACAACTGGCATGTTCATCATGCGGATCAAGGGGGCGGACAGATTTTATTAGTAACAGCAGGACGTGGATATTATCAGGAATGGGGAAAGGAAGCAAGAGAACTTCATCCCGGTGATGTGGTAAATATTCCGGCAGGAGTGAAGCATTGGCATGGAGCAGCCAGAGATTCATGGTTTCAGCATTTAGCAATTGAGGTTCCGGCAGAGAATGGAAGCAACGAGTGGTTGGAGCCAGTCAGCGATGAGGAGTATGGAAAATTAAAATAGGAGGAATCAGAAATCCTTCCGTTAAGGAGCATTCCTGTAATTCAGAAATAATGCCAATTGAATAAAAGAAAACCTCGAAGTACAATTAAGGTGTTCATCTTGGCGGATGAAAAA
>CASEML010000133.1 GCA_949289145.1 uncultured Eubacteriales bacterium
AAATAAGGGATGGTGTAATGGATATGCAGGAATTTTAATGGTTCTTACTGAAATGGCTTCAGTCCTCAACCTCAAAGAAGATTTTTATGAACTTGCTGAAAAAGCTACAAAAATTGATACTGGCAAAGTAGTAGATTTATCTGTGTGTCATGGTGTTGCAGGAATTATTCAGACATTAGTGTACTGTTATAGGGTAAAAAAGGATGAAAGGTACATTAAACTTGCTGATGAATATTGGGCGAATATTGGTGAAGTTGCGTTAAATAATGGCTTTATTACTGGAGAAAAAAATAGAGATTATCTTTTGGGATATTTTTTAGGATGGAGTGGAATAACTGATTCATTGGTGCTATTAAACACGTTTAAAGAGGGTGGTGAGTTATGGATTCCATTAAATCTTAGTTCACCAGTATATCAGGAAGTAATTTATAGAGGGTATAAAAAATGAGAGCATTGGTAGCATTGAATCCTAGCATACCTATAAGTTCGAGGTGTGAAAAATTAGGAATCATAAAACTTGGTGAATTAGAAATACCTTTAGGTTTGGTAGAATTGGATAAACCTGAATTTGATCCGAATATTGAAAAAAATGAAGATAGCGTTCTTTTGAAGGTTAATGCATTTTCATGTAATTATAGAGACAAAGGTATGCTGGCAAATAATTTTTTAATTCTAATGAGAGATAATAGATCTTTTGTTCCGTTTGGCTCGGAATTCTGTGCAACGGTAATAGATAAAGGTAAAAATGTATCGGAATTTGAAATGGGAGAAAAAGTAATATCAAATTGCGCGTATTCGGATTATCTAAAATCTGGATTGCAACCTGGAGTTGTTACGAATTTTTCTTCTTTGGGATGGTTGCGATTACATAAAAGTAAGCTAGTAAAAAAAGTGGATTCGTTTAGTGATAGTCAGGCAGCTTGTTTTTCACTTGGAGCACAGACAGCTTTTGGAATGATTAGACGTTCTGGTATATTGGAGAGTGAAAAGAAAAGTCCGATGGTATTTAGTTCGAGTTCGGCAACATCTCTATTCATAATTCAGATATTGAAAGCGTTAAATATTGATCCAGTGTGTGTTTCTAGCAAACCTGCAACAAATAAGATGAAACAAATATTTGAAGAAGTTAAATATGTTACAAATGAAGAACTAGGAAATTACGGTGACTATTCTACACATACGTTTGATCCATTTTATGATTTGAATATATTAAATGCTATGAATGCTATTGACTTTGAAGGAAAGTACATTTATTGCGGCTTGTTTGAGCAACATCCTTTGTTGGCTACAAAGGATATTGCAGATTACGAATGTACTATTAGAGAAGCTTTAAAAATAGGAGTATTAAAAAATGTTTCGGTTATTGGGAATTGTTTAGGAACTACACAGGATCTTAAGGATGCTATAGACCTATACAAATCCAAGAGTATTTATCCTATTATTGATTGTGAGTATAAATTAGAAGAAGGTATTTCGTTTGTAAATAGTTCGTTTGTTAGTAGGAATAAAGTGGGGAAATGCGTTATGTGTTGTGATTGATACAATGACACATCCTTTTGAAAGGCAAATAGAAAGTGGGTAAAGAATGAAGATAAGTTCAATTTCAAAAAGTTATAATGACAAAGTAGTTTTAAAAGACGTTTCTTTTACATTAAAGAAAAAAGAAATTGTTGGATTAGTAGGTAAAAACGGTGCAGGAAAAAGTACACTGATGAAGATTATTACGCAAATTCAACTCGGTCATGAAGGCAGTGTTGACACAGAATCAAAAATAGGATATTTCATTGAGAATCCAAAGTTATATCAAAATAAATCGGCTTTATGGCATTTAAAATATTTTTCAAGAATATTTGGTAATAATTTTGATTTGGATGAATATAAAAATATAATAGAAAGCATTGGAATGAAAGAAGTGCTTAATAAAAAAGTCAAGACGTATTCCTTGGGAATGAAAGAGAAGCTTGGAGTTCTTCTTAGTTTATTGAATAGACCAGAATACGTAATATTAGATGAACCGACTAATGGAATGGATATTGAATCTTCAATGAATTTGCTTGAAGAAATAAGGAATATTGCGAATATAAGGAATGTAGGCTTTTTAATATCTAGTCATAAACTTGAAGATATAGATATGATATGCGATAGGATATTGTTTTTAGATGACGGGAAGATATCGGAGGCTAAAAATAAAAACGATGAAACAAAATATGATATAACAATTTTGTTTAAGACGTATGATGACTGCGATAGATTTTTGAATAAACAAGAACTTGGAAAGATACTGAATATTAATGATTGTGAAGTTAGGTTTGAAACAGTATATGATTATTCTAGTATAATGAAGTTCATTGAAGAGGAAGGTCTTGAAATAGAGGATTACTCAAGTGAGAAAAAATCATTGAGAAGTATATATTTGGATAAAATAACAGAGAGGAATTAAAATATATGAAATTTAATATAAAAAACTATGTCATAGAAAATATTAAAGAACTAATGGTTAGTGGTAGAATGTTGAGTGGGGTGTTAGTAGCTTTGTTTCCTGCAATTTGTATGATAGCAACTATAGTTAATTCAAACAATAGTACATTCTATATTAAACATGTTTCGAATTTTTATTGTATGCTTGGATTGATAGCAGCAGTATTAACAAGTGTTTATATGATTAATAGAGATTTTTCATCTAATGTTATTTCGTTAATTTTTAATTCCAAAAAAAATAGATTGTTATATACAATCGCAAATGTAATTACAACGTTGATAATAAGTATACTCTATTCAATAATAGGGATACTTGTATGCTGTATTGCAAAGAAAATTGGAGTTTCAGGAGAACTAAAAGTTTCATTTTTGCTTGGATTTGCAGCTAATTTTATTATAATAATTCTTTCATATGTTTTGATTTGTAACTTGCTTTATTTATTTAAGGCTAAATCCAGTATGATATATACAATTTTGACAGCCTGTATTTTGTTTTTGCCAAACCTTGTTTCAAATATTGTATGGGGGTTAGACAATGAAGTAATAAATCACATTGTGGAAAATATACCTCTTTATTATTATCCAATATATGCAGGATCAAGACCGTTTTCGGTATTGCAATATTCTATTGGTGGAGGACTAATTGTATTAATGTTTTGCTTAGTTGTTAAGAAAAGTGAGAAATTTGATTAATTAATATGTTGATTATTTGCTATTTTTTCTTGGATGGTATTGACAGTAACAATACGATGTGATATATTTATCACATCGCGAGTGCGAAAAATATAACTTTTAGGAGGCAGACTGTGAATAAGAAGGTAACGTTGAGAGAAATTGTAAGTTTAAAGATTGTATATGCACTAATAATTGCAATGTTTTATTGGATGTGGTCTAGATCAGATTGGCAGGAATACTATAGACCACTACAGGTTGGGATAGGTTTCTTTTTTATTTGTTATTTTATACTTGTCAGTATAAAAACTAGAATGTATAAGAAAGAAAGCTTCGATGAGTTGGCAGAGCGAAACTTGAGGCGATGTGATTCGATATGCTTAAAGTTTTTATTAACTGCAATGATTGTAACCGCCTTTATTGGCGGAATACTAGGGCATATTGATGCAATTAGTACATCAATGATCGGATGGATTATTATAATCACTATTATAGTTTTAGCTGTGTTTCGTGCAATTTTGTTTGCAATTATGGATAGTAAAGGAGTATGATATGATACTCAAAACAAAGATAAAAGAGTGCAGGGAAAAAAAGGGAATAAAACAGGTTGAGCTTGCTGAATTAGTAAATGTCAGGCGAGAGACGATAGTGAACCTAGAAAATGGGAAATATAATCCTTCACTCAAATTGGCAATGGATATTGCTAAAGTTTTTGGTATTACAGTAGAAGAATTATTTGAATTTACGGATGGTGAGTAACATTATTTGAAGTTTACTTTTACCATTCGCTTCTCATATAATCAAGTATTTTTTGTTGAAAATATGGGCTTTTTTAGCCCTTTATATCTCAGTGAATGAGTCAATGTTATGAGCATTTCGATGTATCAGGTACTGAAATAGCGGATGAAGGGTACACGAAATAAAACGTCATTAATTTTCGCTTTACTGCTCTTGGGTGTACCCACCCCTCTATGGCAGCTAACCTCCTATATCCACCAGGCTCATCTCTGTCTCCAGAGGTCCTAACTTCCTTCGTCTTGTCCGCCCATGACCAGGGTGTCAGCTATGCTACCTAGCGGGATCTTGCCCCATGGAATAAATTTCTGCCGACTACTGACTCATTCTTGGTATTGTTGATTACTGACTCGCTTCCTGTATCAGCACTATAATAGTGGACGCTATATGTTACATTCTGCTTGGTTCAGTGACTGCCCATATGACAGCCGCCTACATTGTTACTTGTTTTATTTATGCCATTTGCAGATAAGCAGCCGGTCTCTTGATATCACCAATTATCTTCTTTGGATCATAGTCCACACCTATTTTGTTAGCATGGTGAAGAAAACACGGAGTAGCTTTGCTACAATAGCCATCAATGACTGCATCTTCTTTAATGGATTCAGTTTTCTGGTCGTGTAATAACTATGAAGTTCTCTAAACTCTGGATTTTTTGAAACAAGAGACACTGCAACCTTGAAGAGCAGATATCTAAGTTTCTTTCGACCTCGTCTACTTATTGTTGTCTCGCCTTTATGCTTTCCCGAGCTATTTTCAACCAGTGCCAATCCTGCAAGCTTCTGTAGCTCTTTTGGTTTATTGAAGCGGCTAATATCACCTACTTCTGCTAGGAATCCAGACACTGTCTTAATTCCTACCCATTTGATTCCCAACAACTTTTCAGCCATCGGAATCTGTTTTGCTAGCTCTTCAATCAGAGCCATTATCTACTGAAGACGTACATTTCTGGATTCATAATCCTCTAGAAGCATTCGTATTTCTATTCTTGCGCGTATTGCCCCTTCTTTATTTCCGACACTGTGTTTTGCAACCACAATCAGGGTCAGTGCCCTCGCTTTGCCAACTGCTCTCATCTTAGCATCTCGCCAGATTTTGGTTATTCCATCAATACCTAACGTCAAAATATCGTAAGCGATGAATAACCCATCGTATGGAATTATTCATCTGCTTATGTTTTAATTAAACGGGTAGATTTGGGTGTTCTTCCACCGTTATTGTTTCTGTATCCATAAGACCTGAACGATGCTCCTTGATAGTAACCACCAAATAATACTGCGGTGAAGTTTAAAATTACCCCAGCCCTTTGCGAGTTTGAGTAATTCACTATCATTCACATGCGATTTTTGATAGATTGGAGTTTTTCACTTGTATTGATATAATAAATTGGTAACACCCAGTTCGGATCATATGATATATTATTTGTTATCTAAGGAGGACTATGTTATGTCAGTACGTTACAATGAAGATTTCAAAAAAGAAGTCGTTAAGGTTTATATGATCGGGGATAAATCCATCTCCCAGTTATCAATCGACTCCAATATTGCCAAAAGCACAATCGGAGACTGGGCTAAAAAATACAGGGAAGAATGCCAATATACCACCAATAAAAAAGAAACTGATCCTGCTACAGAAATAAGGAAACTGAATCAGAGGATCAAAGAGCAGGAAAAGGAAATAGCTTTCCTAAAAAAGCAGCGGCATTCTTTGCAAAGAAAATCGATGAGTGGTATATCGATTTATTGATGATAATAAAAATATGTTTGGTTTAAGATGGCTTTGCAGGCATTTAAGTATAAGTCTTAACTGCTATTATAATTATAAGAAAAGATCAAAGCATGAGTATAAGGGACGGTTAGCCCATATATTTGAGATCATCAAATATGTATACTATAACAATAACCGTGTTACAGGCTATAGAACTATGCGCATTTTTCTTAAGCGTTATGGTTATGGATTAAGTAATCCTAGTGTTCATAAATATATGAACACTATGCTTGGATTACGGGTCATGATCATGCGTAAGAAATCCGGTTACAAAACATGTCATAAGCACAAAATATTTGATCATCTCTTAAAACAAAACTTTACAGTTGACAGGAAACATAAGGTCTGGTGTACGGATTTTACTTATATGCGTCAGCCCAATGGCAAATTCAGATACAATTGTACTATTATTGATCTATATGACAGAGCAGTGATCGTGTCTGTTAACAGCAGCTATATGAATACGGAACTTGCCATATCAACGCTGCAAAAAGCACTGGAACAGGAACATTACCCAAAGGGAAGCATTCTTCATAGCGACCAGGGATGTCAGTTTACATGCTGGGATTTCGCTGCTTTTTGCAAAAACAATAGTGTTACCCCAAGCATGAGCAAAGCTGGATGCCCTTATGATAATGCACCTATGGAAAGATTCTATAATACATTTAAAAACAGCTTTTATTATGTTACAAGTTTTTCAAGTGTAGAAGCTATGGATAAAGCCACCATGAATTACATTAATTATTACAACTATGTAAGGTCATATTCATACAATAATTATTTGACACCGATGGAGGCACGGTACAGGTAGATATTTTTCGAACAAAGTGTTACCAAAATGATTGACCAGTACAGTCAATGATATGGAGAATGTAACTGTATGCTTCAATAACTGAAACGGCAACTGGGATAGCAGGTATGGAGCTAACTACAGTGTAGGTGCAGGAAAATATGGAATTAGCAATGGAAATGTGGTTACTTTAGAATAAGACATTTTTATTATAGGAGATAAATTAAAAGAAAAAGCAGGCAAAAAATCAAAATTTTGCTTGCTTTTTCCTATATACAATGCTATACTAGTATGCGTACGTTTAAAGAGGCCTGTTTTGTCTGACTAACCCACAGACGGCAGGACGTAGCACAAGAAAGGAGGATTTAACGTGAAGGTTAGATCATCAGTAAAACCAATTTGTGAAAAGTGCAAAATTATTAAGAGAAAAGGAAGCATCAGAGTAATCTGTGAAAATCCTAAGCACAAACAGAGACAGGGATAATTTCTTGTCAAATATTTAGCGGCTGGGGTAGGAACCACCAGGAGGTGTTGTTCATACCAAATTACAGTGGGCAACCACGGGATATTGCTTTTTGATACCGAGGAAGCTTTATCGGATAGACTGCTGAAGGGCAAAGCCTATAAGCAGTTGGGCATACAAGTTCCGCACTATGCAGGGACGGCGCTACTTTCCATAAGGAAATGGAAAACCTAAAGGGTTCTGCGATAGCAGACGGTTTTCACACTAAGCTAGTGTCAGCTGCCATTGCCCCAATCAATTAGTAACTATAGTAGCGCAGATGAGAAACGAACGAAATATATCTGCGACAGTAAGAAAATGGAGGAATATTTACATGGCTCGTATTGCTGGTGTAGACTTACCAAGAGAAAAACGTGTAGAAATCGGTTTAACATACATCTACGGAATTGGTAGAGTAAGTGCAAACCGTATCTTAGCAGAGGCTAAGGTAAATCCTGATACTCGTGTCAGAGATTTAACAGATGATGAAGTAAAGAGAATTAGTGCTGTAATTGATGAAACACAGACTGTAGAAGGTGATTTGCGTCGTGAGATTGCAATGAATATTAAGAGATTACAGGAAATTGGATGTTACAGAGGAATCCGTCACAGAAAAGGGCTCCCTGTTCGTGGTCAGAAGACAAAGACAAATGCAAGAACACGTAAAGGTCCGAAGAGAACAGTAGCAAATAAGAAGAAATAGGCATTGAACACTTAATTATGAAATAGGAAAGAAAGTAGGTTAGTTTTATTATGGCTAAAAAAGTTGCAAAAAAAGTAACAAAAAAGCGTGTAAAGAAAAACGTTGAACGCGGACAGGCACATATTCAGGCATCTTTCAACAATACCATTGTTACATTGACAGATGCTGAAGGAAACGCTCTTTCATGGGCAAGTGCCGGTGGTCTGGGATTTAGAGGTTCAAAGAAATCTACTCCATATGCAGCTCAGATGGCAGCAGAAACTGCAACAAAGGCAGCTTTGGTACACGGTTTAAAATCAGTAGAAGTATTAGTGAAAGGTCCGGGTTCAGGACGTGAAGCAGCAATTCGTGCACTTCAGGCATGCGGTCTTGAAGTAACAAGTATTACTGATGTAACTCCGGTACCACATAACGGATGTCGTCCACCAAAACGTAGAAGAGTCTAATTAGGAGGTATTAAACAGTGGCAGTTAATAGAGTTCCAGTTCTTAAAAGATGTAGATCACTTGGTTTAGATCCTATCTATTTAGGAGTAGATAAAAAATCAAATAGAGAATTAAAGAGAGCAAACAAGAAGGTAAGTGAATATGGTCTTCAGCTGAGAGAAAAGCAGAAAGCTAAATTCATTTATGGCGTATTAGAAAAACCTTTTAGAAATTACTATGCAAAAGCAGATAGAATGAAAGGTATGACTGGTGAAAACTTAATGATTCTTCTTGAAAGAAGATTAGATAACGTTATTTTCCGTTTAGGTTTTGCCAGAACAAGAAAAGAAGCAAGGCAGATTGTTGATCACAAGCATGTATTAGTAAACGGTAAACGTGTAAATATACCGTCATATTTAATCAAAGCAGGCGATGTAATTGAAATCAGAGAAAAGAGTAAAGGTTCTCAAAGATATAAAGACATCCTCGAAGTTACAGGCGCAAGATTAGTTCCGGCTTGGTTAGAAGCAGATCAGGAAGCATTAAGAGGAACAGTAAAAGAACTTCCTACACGAGAAGAAATTGATGTTCCTGTGGATGAAATGCTCATCGTCGAATTTTATTCTAAATAACATAAAAATCATTATAAAAATGATAAATTTAATAGCTACTGATTACCGAAGGCATAAGTCTTCGGTATCGGTGGCTAAATGGAATAGATTCACCCTCAAAATACAATAGACAAGGCAAGAAATTCTATTGTCAAACTAAACCCAAAAAGGAGGGGCTTTATAGTGTTCGATTTTGAAAAACCTAAGATTGAGATTGCTGAAATCTCTGAAGATAGAAAATATGGAAGATTTGTTGTAGAACCACTTGAAAGAGGATATGGAACAACACTTGGTAATTCCTTAAGAAGAATCATGCTTTCTTCTTTGCCGGGCGCTGCTGTAAGTCAAGTAAAGATTGAAGGAGTGTTACATGAGTTCAGTTCTATTCCGGGCGTAAAGGAAGATGTGACTGAAATTATCATGAACATTAAGTGTCTGGCTATTAAAAATACAAGTGATTCTAATGAAGCAAAAACAGCATATATTGAATTTGAAGGCGAAGGCGTTGTAACTGCCGGAGATATTCAGGTAGATTCAGATATTGAAATCTTAAATCCTGATTTAGTAATTGCAACATTGAATGGTGGAGTTGATTCTAAACTTTACATGGAACTTACAATCACAAAAGGCAGAGGATATGTAAGTTCTGATAAAAATAAGAACGATGATCTGCCAATCGGTGTAATAGCAGTTGACTCTATTTATACTCCGGTAGAACGTGTAAATTTAACCGTTGAAAATACTCGTGTGGGTCAAATTACAGACTATGATAAACTTACATTAGATGTATATACCAATGGAACATTAGTTCCGGATGAAGCTGTAAGCCTTGCAGCTAAAGTGTTGAGCGAGCATCTGAATCTTTTCATTGATCTATCTGAAAATGCAAAGACAGTTGATGTTATGATTGAAAAAGAAGACAATGAAAAGGAAAAAGTATTGGAAATGAACATTGATGAGTTGGAATTGTCTGTTCGTTCCTATAACTGCTTGAAGAGAGCAGGAATTAATACAGTAGAAGAATTAACTAACAGGACACCGGAAGACATGATGAAGGTTCGTAATCTTGGTCGTAAGTCTTTAGAAGAAGTGTTAGCTAAATTAAATGAGCTTGGTTTGCATTTAAATCCAAGTGAAGAATAAAACAGAAACAATTTATGGAAAAACAAAACATGACTGCAGTAAGCCCGAAGAGCATGCTTTCGTGTTCCACAAATGGAGGATTATAAAAATGGCAAAATATAGAAAACTTGGAAGAACTTCAAGTCAGAGAAAGGCTTTATTAAGAAGTCAGGTAACAACCCTTTTGTATTATGGAAAAATCAAGACAACAGAAGCTAAGGCGAAAGAAATCAGAAAGATTGCGGAAGGTCTTATCGCATTAGCTGTAAGAGAAAAGGATAACTTCGAAGAAGTTACTGTAACAGCTAAGGTTCCTCGCAAAGACAAAGACGGAAAGAGAGTAAAGGAAGTTGTAGACGGTAAAAAACAAACTGTTTATGATGAAGTCGAAAAAACAATTAAAAAGGATAAGCCTTCTAAATTACATGCGAGACGTCAGATGTTAAAGGTTCTTTACCCTGTAACAGAAGTTCCGGCAGAAGCAGCAGGGAAGAAAAGAAATACAAAGAAAGTTGATATGACTGCTAAGTTATTTGACGAAATTGCACCTAAGTATGTTGAACGCAAAGGTGGATACACACGTATTGTTAAAATTGGACAGCGTAAAGGTGACGCTGCAATGGAAGTTATTATCGAATTAGTATAATATTAGACAAATTGCTGTTTTAGCTCTTCGGAGAAATCCGGAGAGCTTTTTGCATTTTAAGAGCTTTTTAGTATTTATTATTTCTGTAAGATCAAAATGAAAGAAAACACAGCAAAGAGGAAAAAATGTATGTTTTAAGGACACAAAAAATTCAAACAATAATCACAACTCAATTGGAATAATATGTTAAAGTAAATTTATACCGCGGTAAAGAAAATGAGAAGGGAAAAGAGGTGAAAGTTATGCAAATTTCAGGCATCGCAGCAGGAAGCGTGTACAATACCGTATCATATGAACAGAATACAGCAGAGCTACAGCAACTAGAAACAAAAGAAGAAGTTCAGGAAGCGGTACAGACGGCGGGGGCATCAACTACTTCTGCTACTGCTAATATACAGGAACTTTATGAAGCACAGCAGGGGGCAGCAGCTAGTGTAAATATTACACAGGTGGATACTTCCAATGCACAGGTGGTAACTCAAAGCACTTCATCAGCAGAAGAAGAGGAAAGTACCACAACTAGATTAGTGTTCAATTCTGATGGGTCTGTAGAGCAAGTTACAATTACAACGGATGCAGATGGAAATGAAACAGAAGAACGTGTCCAGATTTCTGAACCTACAGAGAAAACAGAAGAGGTACAGGCAGAGGGCAGCACCTCTGAAGTAGAAGAAGGTAATAAGCCAGGTAAAACGGTCAGCTAAATATAAGATAATGCAAGGAGTCATATCATGGGATGTGGCTCCTTTTGCTGTACTGCAATTGACTTTTTGTGATATTTCTTTGACTTGTACTTGCCACAGAAAAAGTTATCTAGTAAAATAGAACATAGTTGACAATAGTTTGAAAAAGGAAATGAAGCGAAAATGATTAAAATCAAGAATCTGATTCATGAATATATCCGCCGTGATGAAGAAGAAAATGTGGTAGATATAAAAAAGGCGGTGGACAATGTAAATATTGATGTAAAGCCGGGAGAATTTGTGGCACTTTTGGGACATAACGGATCGGGGAAATCAACTTTGGCAAAACATATCAACGCTATCCTTTACCCAACAGAAGGTACAGTTTGGGTAAATGGCATGAATACTTCTGCCGAGGAAAATCTTTGGCAGATAAGACAGAGTGCGGGTATGGTGTTTCAAAATCCGGATAATCAGATTATTGGTTCTGTTGTGGAAGAAGATGTGGGATTCGGACCGGAAAATATGGGAATACCTACAGAAGAAATTTGGCAACGTGTGGAAGAAAGTTTAAAGGCTGTGGGTATGTGGCAATACCGGAAAAAATCTCCTAACAAGCTGTCTGGAGGACAGAAGCAGCGTGTGGCAATTGCAGGTGTAGTAGCAATGCATCCCAAATGCATTATTTTAGATGAGGCGACAGCTATGTTAGACCCCAGCGGCAGAAAAGAAGTACTGCGTGCTGTTCGCGCATTGAATCAGGTGGAGAAAGTAACTATTATTCATATCACCCATTATATGGAAGAGGTGATTTATGCAGATAAAGTATTTGTAATGGACAAGGGCAGTGTGGTAATGGAAGGAGCACCAAGAGAAATATTTTCCAGAGTGGAGGAATTGCAGAAATTAAGACTGGATGTTCCACAGGTAACGCAGTTAGCATATGAATTAAAAAAATCAGGTCTGCCTATAAAATCAGGGATACTGACGGTGGAGGAACTGGTAGAAGAACTCTGCAAATGCAGGTAAGAAGGTGAAATCATGTCAATCATTGTGGATAAACTAAATTATGTATACGGAGATGAAGCCCATCAGGTACAAGCACTGCAGGATATCAGTATAACCATTCCGGACGGACAGTTTTTGGGAATTATTGGACATACTGGTTCGGGAAAATCTACCTTTATCCAGCATTTAAATGGTCTGATTAAAGCAAGCAGCGGAAGTATATTTTACAATGGACAAGACATTTATGATAAGGATTATGATATAAGACAGCTCAGAAGCAAAGTTGGATTGGTCTTTCAGTATCCAGAGCATCAACTCTTTGAAGCAGAAGTTTTTCAAGATGTGTGTTTTGGTCCGAAAAATTTAGGATTAGATAGAAAACAGGCAGAGCTGAAGGCATTTACCGCCTTGCGTCAGACGGGTGTACCGGAGGATTTGTTTTATGTATCTCCGTTTGAATTATCCGGTGGTCAGAAAAGGCGCGTGGCCATTGCCGGAGTGCTGGCCATGGAACCAGAAGTGCTGATTTTAGATGAGCCTACGGCAGGGCTTGACCCAAAGGGCAGAGATGAATTATTAAATCAGCTGGAAAAGCTTCATAAGGAAAGAAATATGACCATTATTTTGGTGTCTCATTCCATGGAAGATGTGGCAAATTATGCAGACAGGATTTTGGTAATGGACAAAGGCAGGATATTGTTGGACCAGACACCTAAAGAAGTATTTTCTCATAGGAAAGAATTGGAAGAGATGGGGCTTGGGGTACCTCAGGTGACTTGTCTTATGCAGGAGTTAAAGAGTAAGGGATTTCCGGTGGCAGCGGATGTTACTACTGTTCAGGAAGCAAAAACAGAGTTACTGAAATATTTTCAGGTTAAAGGAAGGTAAATCATGTTAAGAGATATCACGTTAGGACAATATTATCAGGTGAACTCCCGTCTGCACAGCTTAGACCCAAGGGTCAAGCTGATTGCTACCTTTGCATATATTATTTCACTATTTCTGTTTAAAAATATAACAGTATACATCATAGCCGGATTATGGTTATTCGTAGTGATTAAAATGTCAAAAGTTCCATTTAAATTTATGGTAAAAGGCTTAAAGCCTGTAATGATGATCTTATTATTGACAGTTATTTGCAATATGCTGTTTACGAAAGGGACACCGATATTTTCTATCTGGAAGATCACTATCACTTATGAAGGAGTGAAAATGGCACTTTTTATGACGATACGATTCGTGATGTTGATCGTAGGGTCTACGATTATGACGCTGACCACTACGCCCAATCAGCTGACAGATGGATTGGAAAGCATTTTGACACCTTTGAACAAATTGAAGGTGCCGGTACACGAAGTGGCAATGATGATGGCAATTGCACTGAGATTTATTCCTATTTTAATGGAAGAAACAGATAAGATTATGAAGGCTCAGATTGCAAGAGGAGCAGATTTTGAAAGCGGTAATCTGTTAAAACGTGTAAAGGCCATGCTTCCTATTCTGATACCTCTGTTTGTATCAGCATTCCGCCGTGCCAATGATTTAGCAATGGCGATGGAATGTCGCTGTTATCGTGGCGGAGAAGGAAGAACGAAAATGAAACCGTTAATTTATAAATTAGAAGATAAAAAAGCGCTTGCCTGCGTGACGTTGTATTTAATTGTGTTGGTTGCCGGCGGCATCGCAGGAAATTATCTTCCCATATAAAATAGAGGCAAAGCTATGAGAAGAATATTTCTAAAAATTGCATATGACGGCACCAATTATCATGGGTTTCAGGTGCAGCCCAACGGAGAAACCATTGAAGGTGTTTTGAACAGAGAACTTTCCAGGATTTTAAAAGAAAACATTACCGTAATTGGCGCTAGCAGAACAGATGCGGGAGTACATGCTCTGGGAAATGTGGCAGTGTTTGATACCAACGCCAAAATTCCCGGTGAAAAAGTGGCATATGCTTTGAATGTAAGTCTTCCGGAGGATATAAAGATTCAGCAGTCTATGGAGGTGCCGCTGGATTTCCATCCAAGACACCAAAAAACAGTAAAAACATATGAATATAAAATTTACAATGCGCGTTTTCCTTCACCACAGCATCGGCTGTATGAGCATTTTACCTATTATAAACTGAGTATCGAAAAAATGCAGGCAGCGGCTGATTATCTGATTGGAGAGCATGATTTTAAGAGCTTTTGCAGTATTCACGCAGAGGTAGAAAGTACTGTAAGAACCATTTATGATATTAAAGTGACAAAAAAGGAAGAGGTAATTACCATAAGAATTACGGGAAATGGTTTTCTTTATAATATGGTACGGATTATTGTGGGAACTCTGATGGATGCGGGGCAGGCTTTCTGGAAACCGGAGCATATGAAAGAAATACTGGATGGCAGGGAACGTTCCTTGGCGGGAGCCACAGCACCGGCCAAAGGACTTACACTTGCGGAAATTATATATCCAGAGGCAGCTACTCTTACGGAGGAAAACAGGCAATTTCATTCATGAGAGCTGTTCAGATAACATAAGTTACTTTGATTTGGGAGTGCAACTTTTACCTTGCAAAATTGCCGAAAATAAGTTGACACACCTGCCAAAATATACTATAATATTTTACTGTGCGAAGGTCAGTGACGGACACACTGATTCCAAAAGCTCTTTTCAAAGCCCCGAAAAGAAGCAATCTTCGTGCTAATAATTTGAAATGTAGTTAGTGGAACTTTACAAGGAGGAAAACCAATGAAAACATTTATGGCTAGTCCATCTACAATTGAAAGAAAATGGTATGTAGTTGACGCTACAGGATATACATTAGGTCGTTTAGCATCAGAAGTTGCTAAAGTATTAAGAGGGAAGAACAAAGCTATCTTTACTCCTCATATTGATACAGGGGATTATGTGATCGTAATCAATGCTGATAAAATCAAAGTGACAGGTAAGAAGTTACAGCAGAAAATTTACTATAATCACTCAGATTATGTTGGTGGTATGAAAGAAACAACATTAAAAGAAATGTTAGCTAAGAAGCCGGAGAGAGTTATCGAACTTGCAGTAAAAGGTATGCTTCCAAAGGGACCTTTAGGAAGACAGATGTATACAAAGCTTCATGTTTACGCAGGACCAGAACATGATCATGCAGCTCAGAAGCCAGAATTATTAACATTTTAATTGACAAGGAGGTAATTTTAAGTGGCAAAGAATTCAAAGTTCTACGGAACAGGTAGAAGAAAAAAATCAATCGCTAGAGTTTATTTAGTACCTGGTAAAGGAAACATTACAATAAATAAAAGAACAATTGACGAATATTTCGGGTTAGAAACATTGAAGGTTATCGTACGTCAGCCTTTAGCATTAACAGAAACAGCAGATAAATTTGATGTTATCGTTAATGTACACGGCGGTGGATATACAGGACAGGCTGGAGCAATCCGCCATGGTATTTCAAGAGCTTTATTACAGGCAGACGGAGAATACCGTCCGGCGCTTAAGAAAGCTGGTTTCTTAACAAGAGATTCACGTATGAAAGAAAGAAAGAAATACGGACTCAAAGCGGCTCGTCGTGCACCACAGTTCTCAAAGAGATAATCTGCAGGAATTTTGGAAATCTGGGAAATGGTTTATTTGTTGGATTTCAAGCGTTGAGGTGTTGTTGAAAAGTACTTACTCTGAGACCGTAAGTAACACAAAATAAATGAAAAAGAGATATTTATGTGCATTACATAAATATCTCTTTTTCATTTTATAGGAAATTACAAAATAGTTTTACGCTTCCTATATTATGTTATTTTGCGCATTGTTGTGTGGGATTTCGTGTTATCAGTTCGTGATGTTATAAATTAATATTCATCAACAAATAGGAAAAAGATTGACTTTTTTATAAGTTAGAGTTATATTGATAATATCAAAAAGATAATATCAAAAAACAGGGAGGAAAAGTAAATGAGTATTAAGTATAAGAAGTTTGAGCCAACAGAGTATGTAATGAAGGTAAAAAAAGGGAAGGTAGTACAGCAGGGATTGGGACTTTCCTTTTTTTATAACACAATGACCACAAGCATGATTGTGTTACCGGCAACCGCATTTGATGCCAGTTTTGCATTTGATGACATTATGACATCTGATTTTCAGAGTGTCAGTGTTCAGGGGGATATTTCTTACGTAATTATTGACTATGAAAAAGCAGCTAAGATGATTAAGTTTTCTTATAAAAGTAATAAGACGGAATACGAGGAAGTAATAAGTGAAGCCAAGCTTAAGATGTCAAAGCAGATTATGAATCTGGCTAAGGTCTATGTAACAAAATTCTTAAGCACAAAATCGGTAAGAGAAGCGCTTGTTTCTAGTGACGGGCTGGCAGCCGTAATCCGGGAGAACATGAAAGAGGATAAAACAATTCAGGAGTTTGGATTACAATTATTGTCCATTTCCATTCTTGGAATTTCCGCCAAAGCAGAAACGAGAAAAGCATTGGAGGCAGCAACCAGAGAGCAAATATTAAAGCTGCAGGATGATGCAATTTACAAGCGAAGAAATGCTGCCATTGAACAGGAACGCAGTGTAAAAGAAAATGAACTGAATACAGAGATTAAAATTGCAGAGAAAGAAAAGGAAAAGCGGGAAAAAGAGATGGAAACAAAGCGCCTGATACAAGAAAAACAGGCAGAATTAGATGTAAAGAAACTTAACAATGACATTGCACTGGAAGAGGAAAAGCGTAAATTAGTACATTTGCAGACAGAAAATGAGAAGAAGAAATCGGATGCCAAAGCATATGATTCGGAGGTATTGTTAAAGACCTTTGCAGGAATTGATACAGAGATTATAAAGGCACTGGCAGCAAGTGGTATGGATAGCAGAGCTTTGATAGCAAAGGCATTTGTAGAGATTGGAGACAAGGCAGATAAAATTGGAACGCTTAATGTATCTCCAGAATTATTAGAGAGTCTGACAAAGTAATAGAGGAGACAACGCCATGGACAGAAGTATGAATAAGATTGTAATTGTCACGAGAAAGACACGATTAAAAGAACTCATTTATAAATACAATACATTAGAACAGGCAAAATTTTATATTGAGCATATGGGTGTAGATTTTTCAGATTATATCAAAGAAGATCAGAACTATTCTCAGGCAGTGAAACAAGTGACAGAAATTGCAGGGCATTACGCAAGGGTGCAGGAGATTGATCGTGAATTTGTACCGAACATGATTTTTGGCAAACATGATGTGGTCATTGCAGTAGGACAGGACGGATTAGTTGCTAATGTAATGAAATATTTAAATGGTCAGCCCTTAATCGGTGTAAATCCGGATACTGCAAGATGGGAGGGCATACTCCTGCCTTTTGAGACCGGACAACTGCCAGAACTTCTTCCGAAAGTGCTTTGCGGCAGATATAGTGCAAAAGATATTACTATGGCGGAGGCTGCCACAAAGGATGAGCAGAGGATGCTGGCAGTAAATGATTTGTTTATTGGATGCAAAACCCACGCATCTGCAAGATATGACATTACATGGAATCAGAGTAAAGAAAATCAATCCTCCAGCGGAATCATTGTATCTACCGGTTTAGGCAGTACCGGATGGTACAAATCCATTATGACCCAGGCAAAGAAAATGGCAGAAATTTTTCAATGTGGTCAAATAGCGGAACCCTCCATTTCATGGGAGGATAATCAGCTTGTGTTTGTAGTAAGAGAGCCATACCCAAGCCGGTCCACACAGGCAAATATTGTTTATGGTAGGATCAGCCAGAAGGATACACTCCGAATCATTTCTAAGATGCCCACAAATGGTGTTGTCTTTTCAGATGGAATGGAAGAAGATGCAATTACTTTTTATGCAGGAACAGAAGTAAAGATTGGAATTGCTAAGAAAAAGGGCAGATTAGTAGTTTAAATTTTACATGACAAATGTCTCCTTATAAAATATAATTATTTTATAAGGAGATTAGCATTATGAAAATATATAGTATGACGGAAGAAGAAAGAGAATATTTAAAACAGTATGATATGACACGATATGACCGCCCCTCTATTGCAACAGATATGGCAGTGTTTTCAGTTATGGATGACGAGGCAGCGGTAGAACGGGGAAAAAATCGCAGTGTACAGAATTATCGCAAGAGTCCGGAAAGTAAAATGAAGATTTTGTTGATTCAACGTGGAGATTATCCCTATAAAGGTTATTGGGCATTGCCGGGAGGATTTTGCAGAAAAGAGGAAGATATTTATGAAACTGCAAAACGGGAATTATATGAGGAAACCCATGTGAGAAATGCATATTTACAGCCAATAGGGATTTTCGGAGAACCGGGAAGAGATCCCCGTGGCTGGATTATTTCTCATACTTTTATGGCATTGCTAGATGGAAAAATGAGTAAACTTCGCGCAGGTACAGACGCATGGGAAGCCCATTGGTTTGATGTGCAGATGGATAAGAGGGAAATAGAAAAAAATTTAAAAGAGGATTCTGCAGCCATTATAAATGAATATGATTTGCGATTGCAGTATGAAAATATACAGTTATCTGCAGTGGTAAGGGAAAAGAAAGAATTTGTGCAGTATCATGAAACAGTGAAGTATGAGATTGCAGATTGCCAGGAGATTGCATTTGATCATGCTAAGTTAATTGTATATGCATTACTGTCATTACAGCGACAGGTAGAGCAGGATGGAAAGATTGTGTTTGATTTAATGCCGGAAACATTTACATTAACAGAACTTCAAAAAACCTTTGAGATTATATTGAATCGTCCATTATTAGCTGCAAATTTCAGGAGAAAGATAGCAGACTATGTAATAGAAACAGATCAGATGGTAGAAGGAGCGGGCCATCGTCCCGCCAAGAAGTTTAAACGAAATGTAGAAGCATTTTATCGGTGAATTTTTGGATTAGTTTAAAATTTATTTACTGTTTTATCATCTCTTCTTGAAAAGCTTTTAGTTTTTCATTAAAAAGTTTTGCACTTCGCTGATCATTCAGCCACATAACAAGGTAAACCACTATAAAAACTAATGCAATGACTATGGTAAGAGTTACATTTAATGTTGCATCAAAAGCCGTACTGAAACCAAACAGGTAGTTAATGCCGAATACCATAATTTCTATCAGCAGAAGCTGAAGGAATTCCTGGAACAAAACTTGCTTTATAGAGAGTTCTTTGGAGGATTTTGTTACCAGTCCTGTTAAAGTAGATAAAAATCCAAATTCTGTAAGTAAACTTTTAGTTTGCATTTTTGTTACCTCCCATAATGATGTTTTTTAATATGGGCGCATATTGTCTGGATATCATCAGTCATTCATAGAAATATCCTTTAAATAGTAAATGAAATAATTAAGCACCATTTCATTTACATTTTCAATGCAGGTTTTGCATCTACATCACCTGTTCCCATCATACTGGCAAGCAAAGGTGAAACCAGAGGCAGGTCTGTAAAATTTAAGTGGCCGGCATCATGAAATACAACTTCTTTAAAATCTTCTGCGTTTTTACCCACATAGAAATTTACATATTCCCGGTCTTTATAGCTGCAGGTTTCTTCATAGGCAGCTTTGGAATTTACATCCAAAAGTGGAATGGGGTAAGGTTCCTGTTGAAACACATAATCACCATTTTCATAGCCGACATATTCCCCAAGCATGGTACCTTCTAAATTAATAACAGCATCTATATCCGTTCGCGATCTTCCTACCATAACAGAGGCAGCCCCGCCAAGAGAATGACCCAAAAGACCCACTTTATCAGTATTTACTCTGCAAAAAGGTCTCTCCTCTTTATTTTGGGCTTTTGACAATATTGTATCCAGTACAAAATTTTCATCCCCGGTTCTGATTTCCATCCATTGGCGACTTCTTCATGCTCAGGTGTATCGGAAGCATCGATTGTCATCACCTGATTGAAAAAATCCGTATCTACGGTGGTCACTTTGCCGTTTACATCTTTTACAAAAAATGCATGGTATGTGTGAGCGATGGAGGCAACCACATAACCGTTGGCAGCCAGTTCTTTGCAAGTGGAAAAGTTACTGTCAATGACGCCTATGGAACCATGAGAAAAAGCTACCAAAGGATAGGTGTCTGTTTCTTTGGGATACCAAAATTTTACGGTTACAGCACGATGTTCACCTGTATCAGAATAAGTTTCTAGTCTGCAGAAAAAATGCAATAAGCGACTGCAAGAGTAAGACTACAACTAATATTCCGTATCGGCTTATGCCTTTTAATATGGAAATAAGCACAAGTAAACTTAGGAAGGCAGCAAAGATAAATCTGAAAACCATCTTCTCTTTGTTATGGCTTTTTTTCTTTCAGATTCCAGATTAAGAAGAATACCTCTCCTATAAAAAGTAGTCCGAACAATAAAATTGTTATCATGTTGATTCCTCCTTTTCCTATCTATAAGTCTATAAGGAAGAATAGCACAGATTGATTTTGGAAAAAACGGGTAATAGGATGAGATGCAGTTAAAAAGGATAAGTTGCAATTTAAATTGTGGCAGGTTAATATCAATGGTATAATAGGAACAAGTTCTATAAAACCAAATTAATTGTATACAACCCATTCATTGAGGGGTTGCAAAAGATTGGACATAAAAAGAAATTGCTTAAGGAGAAAGGATTATCTAATGGAAAGAAATAAGAAGGAACAAGAAGAAGTATTGCAGCAGGATTTGAGCCAGTCAGTTCAGCCGGGCATGGTATTTATAATGCAGCTTTTAATGAAAGATAAGTGTACTATGCCTGAAAAACAGGCTATGACTTCCATTATGGAAAAGCATTTGAAAGATGTGGAATGTTTTTGTTATGATGAAAAAGTCGCTGGTTTCGCAGCAAAAAAATATTTGGCACAGTTTAAAGAGGGGGCAATTTCACCTCAGCTTATGATTACAAGCTGCGAGGATTTTCATGGGGACAAGGTTGAGGAACTTCAAAGAAGTCAAATGTGGGATTGTCAGGAAGACAGAAACCGTATTTTATCGGAATGTAAATACCAGGTTCTGGCAACGGACATGCTGGCAGCGCCCCTTTCAGCACATGAAAGGGCAGAAATGTTAATGGATTATCTGGAGGCTTTGGTAGAAATATATCCTGAATGTGAAGCAGTGTATTTTCAGAATTCAGGAAAAATGTTTCTAGCTGATCAGATTCGAAATCACAATGTTCCGAGAGAAAGCAGATTCATTTATTTTGCAGTAAATGTTCGTTTCTTTCATATCCAGGGAACCGAGGACATGATGGTAGATACACTGGGAATGAGTACATTATTCTTACCGGATCTGCAATACCACTTTCATGGAATGGATCCAAATTGGGTTGTGAATCATGCTTATAATCTGGCATCCTACATATTTGACAGGGAAAATCCTATTAAGAACAATGACACTATTGATGGCATTGTCAATGGAAATATAGCAGCAGAAATTCAATGGAAATGTCATTATGAAAATGCACTTATTCAGCCAGTGAGAGAAGTAATTGATATTTGTATGAATGAGTATGCATCAGGCAGCCGACAATATGATTAGGTGCTAAATACCGTTCTAATTGACAATTATTTAAAGTACATGCTATATTTTTTGATGTTGTAAAGAAGATTAAATCTGGCAAGAAGGTAAGAAACAATGGCTCTTATACCTTAAAGCTTATGGATAAGGCAGGAAATAAAAAACTGTTAAATTTAAAATAAAATAATAACGAAGAAAATATTTTATAATAAAATGCCTCTTATATTTGCAGCATAGTGCAGTATAAGGGGCATTCCTTATGTCAAAATTAAATGAAAGGGTGCTGCCATGAAAAGGACAGATGCATATATTAATTTTATAAATTTTTTAGATTCTGAAAATCTAGTAAAATCGGGGGATTGCAAAAATTATCAGAAAATTTTAGCACTCACCCATTGACAGTGCTAACAATAAGTGGTATAGTTGCACTTAGAAACGAATAAAACACATTAAAACGTAGCAAAATACGTTAGAATCATGTCAGGAGGTAGAGCAATGAACATTAACAAATTTACACAAAAGTCCATTGAGGCAGTAAATAATTGCGAAAAGCTGGCATACGAATATGGAAATCAGGAGCTTGAGCAGGAGCATTTATTGTACAGCCTTGTAACTATGGATGACAGCTTGATCGGTAAGCTGATTGAAAAAATGGAGATTGACAGAGCACATTTTACCAACCGGGTAGAGCAAGCGCTGCGGAAAAGAGTAAAAGTATCTGGCGGTAAGCTGTATGTGGGGCAGAAGTTGAATCAGGTGCTTATTAGTGCGGAAGATGAAGCAAAACAAATGGGAGATGAGTATGTTTCTGTGGAACACATATTTCTCTCTATGTTAAAGTATCCTAATACAGAAATTAAAGCCATTTTTAAAGAGTATGGAATTACCAGAGAACGATTTTTACAGGCCCTGTCTACCGTAAGGGGAAATCAGCGGGTGGTAAGTGACAATCCGGAGGCAACTTATGATACGTTAAACAAATACGGCCAGGATTTAGTAGAGCGTGCCCGACAGCAGAAGATGGATCCGGTCATTGGCAGGGATACAGAGATTCGAAATGTAATCCGTATTCTTTCCAGAAAGACAAAAAATAATCCGGTTTTGATCGGCGAACCCGGAGTAGGTAAAACTGCTGTGGCAGAGGGTATTGCACAGCGAATCGTACACGGAGACGTACCAGAAGGACTAAAGGATAAAAAGATATTTTCTCTGGATATGGGGGCATTGATTGCAGGTGCAAAATATCAGGGAGAATTTGAAGAACGTTTAAAAGCAGTTTTAGATGAAGTAAAGAAAAGTAACGGAGAGATTATACTGTTTATTGATGAACTTCATACCATTGTAGGCGCCGGAAAAAACAATGGAGCATTGGATGCCGGAAATATGTTAAAACCTATGCTTGCCAGAGGTGAACTGCATTGTATCGGTGCCACGACATTAGACGAATACAGACAATATATTGAAAAAGATGCTGCATTGGAGCGGCGTTTCCAGCCTGTGCAGGTAGATGAACCTACAGTGGAGGATACCATTTCTATTCTGCGTGGATTAAAAGAGAGATACGAAGTATTCCATGGGGTAAAAATTATGGACAATGCATTGGTCTCTGCGGCAACCCTTTCCAACCGTTATATTTCCGACCGTTTCCTGCCGGATAAGGCGATTGACTTGGTGGACGAAGCATGTGCACTGGTGAAGACAGAACTGGATTCTATGCCTGCCGAGTTAGATGAAGAGAACCGTAAGATTATGCAGTTAGAGATTGAAGAAACAGCCCTTAAGAAAGAAAAAGACAATTTAAGTAAAGAACGTTTAGAAGAATTACGTTTGGAATTGGCAGAGCTAAGAGAAGATTTTGCCGGAAAGAAAGCTCAGTGGGATAATGAAAAAACAGCACTGGAAAAGGCAAGTAAAATCCGTGAGCGTATTGATGAAATTAATCGTGAAATCGAAGTCTGCTCCATTAAAGGTGACAACGAGCGTGTTGGTGAATTGATGTATGGAGAACTGCCAAAGTTAAAAGCCCAGTTAGAGACAGAAGAAAAGAATATTAAAGAAAAAGATTTGCGCTTAGTGCGGGAGTCTGTCAGCGATGAAGAAATAGCAAGGATCATTTCTCGTTGGACAGGAATACCGGTGGCAAAGCTTACAGAAAGCGAAAAGAGCAAAACACTGCACTTAGACGAAGAACTTCATAAGCGTGTCATTGGTCAGGACGAGGGCGTTACTAAGGTCACAGAAGCAATCATCCGTTCCAAGGCGGGTATCAAAGATCCAAGCAAACCAATCGGCTCCTTCCTGTTTTTAGGACCTACCGGTGTAGGTAAAACAGAGCTTGCCAAATCTTTGGCCGCAAGTTTATTTGATGATGAAAATAATATGGTGCGAATTGATATGAGTGAGTATATGGAGAAATATTCAGTATCTCGTCTGATTGGAGCGCCTCCAGGATATGTGGGATATGAGGAAGGCGGTCAACTGACGGAAGCAGTCCGCAGGAAACCATATTCTGTAGTGCTTTTTGATGAAGTAGAAAAAGCACATCCCGATGTATTTAACGTGCTGCTGCAAGTGTTAGATGACGGAAGAATTACCGATTCTCAGGGAAGAACGGTAGATTTTAAAAACACAATTTTAATTATGACATCCAACATTGGATCTCAGTATATTTTAGATGGTATTGAAGAAGACGGCACGATTACAGAGTCCGCAGAACATGCTGTAATGGAAGAACTGCGTGCACATTTCAGACCGGAATTTCTGAATCGTTTGGACGAAACCATAATGTTCAAACCATTGACTAAGGACAACATTAGCGGAATTATCAAACTATTATTGCAGGATGTAAATAAGCGGCTGGCAGATAAAGAAATCAGCATAGAATTGTCACCGGCAGCGGAGCAATATGTGGTAGACGGTGGTTATGATCCTGTATATGGAGCAAGACCGTTAAAGCGTTTTCTGCAAAAAAATGTGGAAACATTGGCAGCAAAATGTATTCTTGGTGGAAATCTAAGTGCCGGAGATGTGATTTATATGGATTTAGAAGACGGCGTTCTTACTGCAAATGTGAAAAAATAATTAGTTGAAATAGCGGCTGTGATTGCTTATAATAATAAAAGCAGTGATAGTTAGGAGGAAGAAACTCACATGGCACGCAGCGACGGATATAAAACCAAGGGAAGACAATTAATGTTAAGTTATTTAGAGGAAACCAAGGAGCGGACGGTATCTGTTTCTGAAATCCAGCGATTTATGGAGCAACAGGGTAACCCGGTAAATGTGTCTACGATTTATCGAAATCTAGATGCGCTGGTTGCTCAAGGGCAGGTAATGAAATTTGTGTCGGACAAAGGAGATAAGTGTACTTATCGCTATATTGAGCCGGAGCATAATTGTCATAAACATCTGCATATCCAGTGTGTAAAATGTGGAAAAGTGATTCATTTAGAATGCAGTTTTATGGAAACCATAGAAGAACATATTCGAAAGGATCATGGAATTTCCCTGCTGTGTGAAAATTCTATCCTATACGGAATCTGCAAAGAATGTAAAAAATAAGAAGGGAGTTTACAGTATGCCGTTTATCGATTCAAAAATCACAGTACCGGTAACACCGGAAAAAAGAGAGGTATTAAAGTCAGAGCTTGGAAAGACAGTATCTATCTTAAACAAGCCGGAAAGTTTTCTGATGGTAGGGTTTGAGGATAATTATGATTTATATATGGGCGGAAAGAAGTTAGATAAAGGTGCCTATGTAGCAGTAAGCCTGTTTGGAAATGCATCATCTGATGCCTACAATAAGATGACCTCTGAAATTTGTAATTTGTTTGAAAAAGAGTTAGGAATTCCGGGAAACGCAGTTTATGTTACTTATCATGGCATAAAAGACTGGGGTTGGAATGGAAGTAATTTTTAGCAAATAGTGTAAAGAGATTTGAAAGGAGCTTTTCTTAAATTAAGGAGAAGCTCCTTTCTATAAATTTTCCATCAGCTTTGTTCATTGTTAATGTGTAAATTTCAAATAAAAATGCAATGTATTTGCAAATTCTCTTGACATTTGTATGAAAATGGATATAATAAAAATGCAAATGAGTTGCAGATTTGCCCAAAATAAGGAAAGTCAAAGATATACAGGAAATAGTATGCAATATTTGGAGGGCTTTAAGCTATGAAAACAGGAAAAAAGATAGTAAAAGGAATATTAATGGCAGCCGCAGTTTCTGTTTTTTTCTGTGGCTGTGGAGCAGAGCAGCAGATGGAGCAAAGTAATGTAAAGGATAAAATAAAGATCGTGTGTGCTTCTTTTCCTGAATATGACTGGACAAGGCAGATTGTGGGAGAAGAAAATGACACTATTGAACTCACATTGATTGTAGATAATGGTATGGACATCCATAATTACCAGCCTTCTGTGGAGGATATGGTTGCCATAGATGACTGTGATTTGCTGATCTACAATGGAGGAACTTCTGAAACATGGATTGAAGATACAGTAGCGGATAATGACAAGAAACCTCAGATGATCTCCATGATGGAACTTTTAGAAGATGATGTGGTGGAGGAAGAGATTGTAGAAGGCATGGAAGATGAAGAAAAGCATGATCATGTTGAAGAGGCAGAGCATGAAACAGAAGATATAGAATACGATGAACATGTGTGGCTTTCACTGAAAAATGTCCAAAAAATAGTGGAAGAGATTGCTCAGGCAGTGATGGAACTGGACACAGAACAAAGTCAGGTATACGAGAAAAATAAAAATGATTATCAGGAAAAAATAAAAAGTTTAGATGCTGCTTATGAGGCAGCGGTGCAGGAGGCAGGAACAAAAATACTGTTGTTTGGTGACCGCTTTCCTTTTCGGTATTTAGTAGATGACTATGGTCTTACTTATTATGCAGCATTTCCGGGGTGTTCCGCGGAAACAGAGGCAAGCTTTGAAACAATCATATTTTTGTCAGAAAAGATGGAAGAATTTAAATTGCCTTGTATTTTGACCATCGATGGTTCGGATAAAGCTATCGCAGAGTCTATTCGAAATAATGTAACAGGTGAAGTTGCCATCAAGGAAATGAATTCTCTTCAGTCGGTATCGGAAGTGCAGATAGAGGAAGGAATTACTTATTTGTCCGCCATGGAGGGAAATTTAAAAGTGTTAATGGAAGCTTTACAATAAGTAAAGGAGAAAAAGTATGTGGCAGTTAAAGTGCAGTGATGTTTCACTGGGATACGAAGGAAAAACCATTATAAATCATTTGAATTTTCAGGTAAGTGCAGGTGATAGCCTGTATATTATAGGGGAAAATGGTACTGGAAAAAGTACTCTAATTAAGACAATGTTAGGTCTTCGACAGCCCATAGAGGGAACTATTGAATTTGGTGAAGATGTAAAACCTACAGAAATTGGATATCTTCCACAGCAGACCATAGTTCAGAGAGATTTTCCGGCATCTGTTTGGGAGGTGGTGATGTCGGGCAATTTAAACCACAGCGGTTTTCGTCCCTTTTATAATAAGAAGGAAAAAGAGCGGGCAGAAGCTAATATGAGAAAGCTTGGCATTGAGGATTTCAAAAAGCGATGTTACAGAGATTTATCCGGTGGACAGCAGCAGCGAGTATTGCTGGCCAGAGCTTTATGTGCAGCAGAGAAAATGCTTTTATTAGATGAACCGGTGGCAGGTTTGGATCCAAAGATTACAGGAGAAATGTATGAGCTGATTCAGAAATTGAATGAAGAGGGGATTACTATTATTATGGTAAGCCATGATATGGCAGCCGCCTGTAATTATGCAGATCATATTCTGCACATTGCCCATAAACAGGTGTTTTTTGGAACCAAAGAAGAATACTTAAACACTGAAACAGGAAAAGCTTTCACGGAATCAGTGAAGATGGAAGCTTTGGGAGAGGATAAAAATGATAGATAAATTAGCCTTATACTTTGAATATCCATTTGTAAAATATGCTTTGCTGGTGGGAATATTAATTGCCCTTTGCTCCTCTATGTTAGGGGTAACGCTGGTGTTAAAACGTTTTTCCTTTATTGGAGATGGACTTTCTCATGTGGCATTTGGAGCTATGGCTGTGGCGGCGGTATTAAATCTGACAAACCAGATGTTAGTAGTGTTTCCTATTACTGTGATTGCGGCAGTTTTATTATTGCGCAAAAGTCAGAACACAAAGATTAAGGGAGATGCCAGTTTGGCGATGATATCTGTTGGGGCTTTGGCCATTGGGTATCTGCTGTTAAATGCATTTTCTACTTCCACGAATATTGCAGGGGATGTGTGTACCACCTTATTTGGTTCCACTTCCATCTTAACATTAAATATTGCAGATGTATGGCTGTGCATTGTGATGTCGGTGGTGGTACTTGGAATGTTTGCACTGTTTTATCACAAGATTTTCGCAGTGACCTTTGATGAAAATTTTGCAAAGGCAACCGGGATTAAAGCTGACAGCTACAATCTGATACTAGCTGTAATCACAGCGGCTATCATTGTACTTGCAATGAAACTAGTGGGGTCTTTGCTGATTTCAGCATTAATTATTTTTCCGGCTATTTCAGCTATGCGGGTGTTTAAAAGCTTTCGCATGGTGATGATTGCAGCAGCCGTAATCGCAATGGTATGTGCTTTAGTGGGAATGTTAGTGTCGATTCTGGCTGCAACACCAGTAGGAGCTACTATTGTGGCAGTCAACATTGTAGTATTTGCTATATTTAGTGTGATTTCTGCATTGATTTTACATTCTTAGCAGGCATATTTAGTGTTTTCATAGGTTTGCAGTTAAAATGAATTAAAAATAAAGAAAGATAATGGTTTAGCATGTTGGCTGTTCATGGAAAATTCAAAAGCTGAACTGTTACATTCTGACTTATCGGTTTTCAAGAACAGATCATAAGCAATCAGGTTGTACTGCAAAAAAAATGTGATAAAAAATAAAAAAAGTGTTGACATTAAGAAAAGTAAATGATATTATATACAGGTCGCTAAGACATGGAGAGGTGTCCGAGTGGTTTAAGGAGCTGGTCTTGAAAACCAGTGATTCCGAAAGGGACCGTGGGTTCGAATCCCACCTTCTCCGTTTGGTAAAAATAACCACGATGTAGTGGTTATTTTTTTGCCGAAGAGTAAAGGATAAATATAAATAAAAAGCAGAAAAGCATTTGGAGAAATACCCAAGAGGCCGAAGGGGCTCCCCTGGAAAGGGAGTAGGTCGTTAATAGCGGCGCGAGGGTTCAAATCCCTCTTTCTCCGTTTGGAAGCGGAAAACGCTTCCATTTTTTTTCGAAGTAAAAAACAGGTAAAAAAAGTAAAAAAAACTTTAAAAAAC
>CASEML010000134.1 GCA_949289145.1 uncultured Eubacteriales bacterium
AAGCAGAAAACCGCTTTGGATACAACGGAGAGATCTTTGACCCGATAGGAGGTCAGTATTACTTAAGAGCCAGATACTATAACCCTGTAATCGGGAGGTTTACACAGGAAGATACCTACTATGGTGATGGGCTGAATCTGTATGCTTATTGCAGGAATCTGCCAGTGGGGTATGAGGATCCGAGCGGGCATTACCCATGTAAGGAAAAGCAGGATTTATATAAGAAGTATCGTGAGCAGGGAATGACTGCGCAGGAAGCTAATAGACGTGCTAACTATGATCTGATTAAAAAAAATCAAGGTGAGAGGGCAGCAAAGAAGTATTGGCAAACAGAAAAAAAGAAGACGCCTAAATATTATGATGATAGAAATAAATTAATCAGTGCTGTTCAAAATAAATTAAAAAATGATGTTTTGAAAAGAGGTATAGGGAAGAAAAAAATGTTGCCAGCACTTGCAGGAGTAATTGATATGAAAACAGGAAAAATATACTATGGAGAAAATGACCCAAATGGTAATATTCCGCAAAAAATGCACCCGATAATTCAAAAAAGGATTAATGAAGCAAAAGTAATTGCTTATGAGAAAACAAGTGGTGCAGGTTCACATGCAGAAGTATATGCATTAAATGAAGCGTTATTAAATCGACCTGGTGCAAATTTGGATGATTTTATAGTGTATGTAGTTAGTACGAAAAAACTAGGAAAAAAAATACCAAAGGCAGGAATACCAATGCCAAGATGTTTACATTGTAGTTATATTACAGATGGAGTAATATTTGCAACACCGGAGGTAGAGTTTCCATGGAACAACAAATATTAAATAAAGAATATGTAATAGCTTATGGAAGGAGCTACGATTCGCTGTCATATGAATATGGCAGTGATCGTATGCTTGACGAAGATGAAGAAGATGGGGGAAAACCGTTTACTGGTTTAGCATATGAGTTAAATGAAAACCAAGTATTGATTTACTATGGATATTATGTCGATGGATTTGAAGAAGGAGATAGAGTAACTTTTTATGAAAATGGAATTATAGAAAGTTATGCTTTTATGAGAAGAGGTAGAGCATTTGGAAAATCATTTGAGTATTTTGGTAATGGGACGAAAAGGAGTGAAACAATATCGGAATATGGCGTTGTTCTATATCAAAAGGAATGGAGCGAAAATGGAAAAGTAATTCATGAAAAAAAGGAACCAACAAAAGAGGATATAGAGACTAGGAATATTTATAAGAATTGGTATGAAGAGATTATGAGTAAAGAAAGGGAAAAAGGTGAAGGAATATCAAAATAATATTGAAATAGAAAAATGTTTTATAGAAAAACAATGGAAACTTGCAAATAAAATAGATTTAAAAAATTGTATAAAAATAGATAGTATAAAATACATAGGAGGAGTGGATTTAGCATATTGGAAAGAAAATAATTGTGAGTATGCGGTATGTTGTATTGTGATAGTTGATTATATTTCTAAACATATTGTAGAAGAAAGATACAATATACAGATGGTAGAGGTTCCCTATATATCAGGGTGCCTTGCATTCAGAGAAATTCCTATAGTTTTAGAAACAGTAAAATTGCTAAAAATAGAACCAGATTTATATGTTTTTGATGGCAATGGTTATTTACACCCACGTCATATGGGGTTAGCAACACATGCAGGAATTGTTTTAAACAAGCCAAGTATTGGAATTGCAAAATCTTATTTTAAAGTGTTGAATACTGATTATATAGAACCGGCAAATGAAAAATTTGCGTTTGAAGATATAATAATTGAAAATGAGATATATGGAAGAGTGGTTCGAACTCAAAAAGGCGTAAAACCAATTTTTCTTTCCATAGGCAATAAAATAAATCTCGATACAGCAATGCAGATAGTTAAAGATATGACAGGGAATGAAAGTCATATACCAATACCCACACGTTTTGCAGATATTATGACACATAAAATTCGAAAAAAATCAAAGGAAACAAAATATGAAGGAGCGGGGAATCAATATTACAGTAAAGCATGAACTTTTACCAGAAGAGTATTTGGAAGAAACCGAGATTGATTATAGTGCAATTGAGGTAATAGTATAGCTTTGTACAAGAACCTAAGGTATAATATCTTAGGTTCTTGGTACTTAGAGTTGAAACTGTATTATTATATTTGAAACTGAAATTAGATTATATTTTATATAGATGTATGGGAAAGAATTATTCAGGAAATCCTGAAAGCGGACAGCATCAGGGAAACCTATGAGTATGACCTGGCAGGCAACATGATCTCAGCCACCGATGGGGAAAACCATAAGGTAAAATACGGCTACAACTGTGCAGGAAACCTAAGCAGCAGAACAGATGCTGCGGGAAACACGGAATATTTTACATATGATGTGGAAGGGCGTCTTAACAGACACAAAGACAGAAACGGCGGCGAGACCACCTATACCTACAACATGTACCATGATCTGGTACGCAGGGAACATAAAGCCAGCGGCTTACAGGAAATCTACGGCTACCGGAAGGACGGAAGCCTTGCCTATGCCATCGGCGGAGGAATGAGGTACGATTACACCTACTATCCGGATGGAAGCCTGCATGAGAAAAAGGCAAGTGGAAAGACGTTGTTAAGCTTCCAGTATGACTTAAACGGCAACAAGACCCGACAAAGTGACATCACCGGAAAAAGTACCACCTACACTTACAATGCCCTTGATTTACTGGAAGAAATCAGGGATAATGAATTCAGTGCCAGATATCACTACTACAGCAACGGCACAGTCAAGAGCCTGAGCGTGGGAGACCAACTGACCACCCACTATGAATACGACAGTGACAAGAACCTGACCCGCCAGTGGACAAAGATGCAGGGAAGTGTAGCGGAGGATAAGAGAGAACGATTCCAGATCCCTACAATGGACAGAGAAAACCAGACCCTGCTGGCAGACTACCACTACAGCTATGACGGCAACGGAAACCGGACCAGCAAGGAAGGACTTACCGGAAAGACCAGCTATCAGTATGATACATTGAACCGTCTGGTGAAAGTACAGTATCCAAAAGGACTGGAAGAATTTACCTATGACAAAGCGGACAACCGTATCCGGAGACTAACGGAAAAGGAAGAAGAACTGTACAAATATGATGTGTGCAACCGCCTGACAGAGAAGCAGACCAGAAGGCTGTCTGAGAGTATGGCAGGAGCATCAGAAAATACAGGAAGTGGTATGAAACCAGAGAATACTGCAATGGTACTACAGGGAGTGAACAGGGCAGCAGCGAGCCAGCCAAGTACAAAAATACCAAAAGGATATTTCACAGAGCCGGGAAAGGCAACACCATACAAAACTTCCACTTTCCGGTATGACAATCAGGGAAACCTGTTACGGGAGGAACGAAAAAGCGAAGGAAGTAAACAGGAAAGTATCTATTCTTATGATGGATTTAACCGCCAGAAAAAGATCATAAACTTTGAAAACAAGGTACAGGTAAACCACTATGATGGAGAAGGACTCCGTCATGAAATGGAGGAAAACGGAAGGCTGGTTAAATTCCTGTATGCAGACCGGGAGGCAGTGGCAGAGGAAAAGCAAGATGGTAACATCATCCGCTTTATCCGAGGGTATGATTTAGTAGCATCCGACAGTGAAAGTGCCAGAACGTACTACCACTATGCATCCGACGAGCAGGGGAGTATCACCCATGTGCTGGGAAATGACGAGAATGGTGAATACAGTCTAAAGAATTATTATGAGTATGGAGCCTTTGGAGATTTCCGGGAACAGTACGAAGAAGCAGAAAACCGCTTTGGATACAACGGAGAGATCTTTGACCCGATAGGAGGTCAGTATTACTTAAGAGCCAGATACTATAACCCTGTCATTGGAAGATTTACGCAGGAAGACACCTACTATGGTGATGGGCTGAATCTGTATGCTTATTGCAGGAACCTGCCAGTGGGGTATGAGGATCCGAGCGGGCATGCTGCACATGCTATTTGTGAATCTAAAGTAAAAAAGCTTGAAGAAAAAGAGAAGAACGGAAAGCTTACCAAAGAAGAATATCAAGAATTAAGACGTTACAGACGTGCAAAAGATAATGAGTTTTATCAACAGGAACGTCGGACTGGTAAGAGTTCGAGAGAGTTATATAATGATCAGAATCCCAATAGACAGCTACTTAATGGCGAAGAATGGTATCAGTATTTGAGAGATAAGTATGGGGCAGAGAATGTACAAGGTAGTGCATATAACTTATCAGCTACGGAATTACAAAATGCAATGGATAGAATTTATGAAGCAGGTTTGAATGATGCAATAAAAAAATCTAAAAATGGAAAACCATATAATGGAGGGCCACGAATGACATTAACAGTTACCCAAGATGGAAGAATAATAATTTCCCAAAATTCAAGTGCTGTGAACAAACAAAGTAAAAAAGTTGCACAAACCATCTTTGGAGATAATGTTGAGTTTGTTAAAGGTGGTAAGAATACTAGGAGACCTAATATGGATAAAAACTTGGGAAATCATGCAGAAACAAAAGGCATTTATTACTTAGAGTCACAAGGGAAATCAACTGAAGGTGCAAAACAGTTCTCTTCACATTATTCTTGTGATTCATGTAGAGATACACAAAGAAAAACTGGTGTATTAAATTATACTGGCTATGCAAGTGAAAATAAAAATAAACAAAAAAGAATATAAAGGTAGGAGAAAATGTATGGATTTAATCGAAAAAGTTCAAACGGAGATTGAAATTATACTAGAAGATGTAGATATTTATGATATATATCATATTTCTGTTCTTAGCATGTTTAGAACATATCAATTAATAAAAAAAATACAAGCTAATTTTTATTATTCTTCTGTAAATGAATTATTGGATTTTATTCAATTAAATAAGTATAAAATTTTAGATTTATCTCCAGATATTGAGTATGGAGAGGTATGTGAATTTTTGGAAGGTAGTGCTGAACTAGTTGAAAATTGTGATTATGAAGAAGCGAGTCTAATTTATGAATTGGAATATGAAATTTTTGAAAATTGGTATTATTTCGTTAATATAATGAAATATGGATTTACACAAAAAGATAAAAACATATTAATTGATTTTATCGTTTTCCCAATTAGTTTTTTAGATGACTATTTGAGTAATTTTTATGATGAAAAGTATAAAAAGGTAGAAATTCAAAATAGGATTGAAAAGGATGTTCGTTTTACTACTGAAATTCAAAGGATATTTGAAGACATTAATATAATTAAATCATTAAAGGATGAGGTTGAAAAACAAGCTGAGTTATACTTGCGATTAGATATTACGGCAGATATTTAGTTAGCTACAATACTATTTTCTGACAGTGAAAGCACTAGAGCTTGTTGGATATCGGAAATATGGAAGCTTTCTTTCAAAAGTCTTGAGAACCTATGATGAGACAACTTGCTGGTCAGGGAGGAAGACAATCCCATGGTTGGAGACATATCCAGAAAACGCAGGAAAAGCCATAAATCTGGAAAAGCCGGAAAACAGGAAGCCGCAGGGAAACAACGGCACAGTGGTTCAGCGTGGGTCAGCATCTGGCAAACAGGATAACCTTATTCCATTTCAGAGTTCCACCTTCCAGTATGACAATCAGGGAAACCTGTTACGGGAGGAGAGAAAAAGCGAAGGAAGTAAACAGGAAAGTATCTATTCTTATGATGGATTTAACCGCCAGAAAAAGATCATCAACTTTGAAAACAAGGTACAGGTAAACCACTATGATGGAGAAGGACTCCGTCATGAAATGGAGGAAAACGGAAGGCTGGTTAAATTTCTGTATGCAGACCGGGAAGCAGTGGCAGAGGAGAAAGAAGATGGAAACATCATCCGCTTTATCCGAGGTTATGACTTAGTAGCATCCGACAGTGAAAGTGCCAGAACCTACTACCACTATGCATCCGACGAGCAGGGGAGTATCACCCATGTGCTGGGAAATGACGAGAAGGGTGAATACAGTCTAAAGAACTACTATGAGTATGGAGCCTTTGGAGATTTCCGGGAACAGCACGAAGAAGCAGAAAACCGCTTTGGATACAACGGAGAG
>CASEML010000135.1 GCA_949289145.1 uncultured Eubacteriales bacterium
CTGCAATCAGGATATTCAAGAAATATACCATGAATTATTTGATGAGGCACTTGAAAGGTATAATGTAAAGCAGACAAAGGGATATACAAATGCTGCAGTTACTGAACTGGAAGGCGTTCGGAAACTTCAGAGTGAATGGAATCAGAAAGGAATCCCGGAAAAGAAGTACTGGGTGATCAAAGCCAACGTTCCGGAGCAGACAAGGCAGAAAAGTATTCATGAGCGCTTGGAGGAGAAGAAACGAGATATGGAACAACAAAAGAAAAAAGAGAGGAAAAGAAATCAGGACAGGGATTGTTTGTAAAGAAACAGCCAGAATCGTCAACGTTTTCATTGAAGGCTCTGGCTGTAATTGCCGTTTAGCGTTCTATTTGAAAAATGCTTCCATTAAAGAGATTCTTGCGCGGAAAAATTTTTGACAGATGTGTTCCACGGCTCATATATTTTTTGCATCCATTTTTCAACGGGAATTCCGTATGCTTGTTCAAGATGTTTTGAAGAAAATACCTGTTCTTTCTTTCCGCATGCTAAAATTTGACCGTTATTTAAAAGTAAAGCCTGATTGCCGAAACAGCGTGCCAATCCCAAATCATGTACTACAGATAAAACTGCTCGTTCCCCCTGTTCCAGCCATTGCTGAATCAAAGGAAATAGCTTGGACTGATAACCAATATCCAAATGATTGGTAGGTTCATCCAGGAGTAAGATAGACGGTTCCTGAGCAAAGACCTGGGCGAGAAAAACTCGCTGTAATTCTCCTCCTGATAAACGAAGAACGGAGTGATGACGTAATTCCCATATATCTGTCATTTTTAATGCTTCTACAACCTTTCTATCATCCTGATTATTTGCACTAAATGAAAGTTTTGGTGTATGGCAGTATCTGCCCAAGCGTACCACCTCTTCCACAGTAAAGGAATAATTCACAGAATGATGCTGTGACAGTACCCCTACTATCTTAGCCTGCTTTCGAGGTGTTAATGATTTTTGCGGTTTTCCCAGAAAATGGATATCTCCTTCGTAGGGGATTGTTCCTGCAAGAGCATGAATCAGGGTTGATTTTCCTGCACCGTTAGGTCCTGCCACCATCAGCCAACATCCTTTTTCTAGTGAAAAAGATACATTAGAAAGTAATGTATAATCTCCAAATTTTACGCTTAATTCTTTTACCTGCAGCATGAGATAACCTCCTATTGTTTGGTCCGTAATGTATAAAAAATATAAATGAAAAAGATAGACCCAACGAAACTTGTAATTACCCCGATAGGGAGTACAGCTGGGGAAAGTATTGTTCTGCTTATCAGATCTGCCAAAAGCAAAAATATACTACCAAGCCACATGGAAATAGGAAGCAGTTTTTTATGGTTAGGTCCTACCATGAACCTTGCAATGTGAGGGATCACTAAACCTACAAATCCGATACTTCCACTTACCGATACCGAAATTCCAAGCAAAATAGAAACTGCTATCATAATTAGAAGTTTTACACGACGGACATTAACTCCGATATGAATGGCATTCTCCTCTCCCATAGCAAACGCATTTAACTCTGCAGAAAGATTGAGTAAAAGAATACTGCAAAAAATCAAAGCAAGCAACACTATTCCCGCATCCTGAAATGTTGTACCTGTAAAAGAGCCCATAGTCCAAAACATAATATTTTTCACTTTGTCTCCGGCAAAAGTAACCAAAAGATTGGTTACGCTACCTGCAAACATGGAAAAGATTACACCCACCAAAATAATTGTATTAGTAGAAAGTGAATAGTCTAGAATATGTGCCAGGGTTAAAATCAAAATTATGGAAAGAAACGCAAATAAAATGCTCATTACTGTAACGCCGATACTTCCAATCATGGGTATATGAAGTCCAAGTGCAATAGCAAAAACAGCTCCAAGAGAAGCCCCTGAAGAAACCCCAAGCGTAGAGCCATCTGCAAGAGGGTTTTTTAGCAATCCTTGCATAGCTGTACCGCATAGAGCCAGAGCTGCTCCTACTAAAGCTACCGTACATACTCGGGGAAGACGTATCTTTAGAATTACATTTGCCACCCCGTTTCCGGATGTTTCGTGCAGATTTCCACGAATTCCATTCCATAGAACCTGCATGATTTCAGCTGGTGTATAGTTAACACTTCCAATTCCTACGCACAAAAGAAAAATCAATGGTGTTACCAGTACAGCTGCAGTAATAATCCATCTTCTGTGTTTCTGTCTCATGGTATCTTTACTCCATGAACAAATTCCGCAAGACTGCGAGCCGCATCTACTAATCTAGGACCAGGTCTGGTAAGACTGTCATTATCTGCACATAAAATATGTTTTTCTTTTACAGCGGTAAGATCCTGCCAGTTCTCTCTGCTAAGGATTTCTTCATCTGGTGTAGGACCTTCCCCATAATACATGGTGACTGTGGCAATATAATCCGGATTTCGTTCAATCACCTGTTCCTCTGAAATTTCTGCCCAGCCTTCTAAATCTGAAAAAACATTTTCAACATTTGCAATCTCGCAGAGCTCCTGCATAAATGTATTGTTTCCGGCAGTCCAAAGTCCATATTCCAGAGGAGACACTTCAAAATAAATACTCTTTTCTCCGGGTTCCTTTTCAGTAATCGAACGAATTGCTTCAAAATCATCTTTCATATCCGCAATCAGTTGATCTGCTTCGTCTTTTCTTCCTGTAACCTGCCCTAAAAGGGAAATATTTGTATAAGCTTCTTGAATATTATTTGCATTTGTAATTAGAGCAGGAATTCCTGCTTCTTCAATTTGCTCAGCCTGCTCCACATCCTGTGCCATACTTCCAATAATCACCAGATCTGGCTCTAAGGCAAGAATTTGCTCTAAATTAGTTTCGGCTCCTGTTGAGACTACAGTTTTCTCTTCCATTGCTTTTGTAGGATAATTGCAGTATTCTCCGATTCCCACGATCTGGTCTTCTGCTCCCAGTGCATACAAGATTTCCACATCGGAAGCGAGTAAGGATACAATTTTTTGAGGTGTTTCAGGCAAAGTCACCTCTCTGTTTGCCATATCTGTTACCGTAATTTCTTTTGAACCAGTGGAAATATTATGCGTATCCTTTTCTGCTCCACATCCGGAAAAGGCTGAAATTCCTATCATACTTCCGATCAGGGATAAAATAATTGCTTTTTTTCTCATTCCATTTTTTTCCTTTCTTGATTGTATTTTATTTTTTTCATATAAGAAATAAAAGCTTCTAACTCGTTTTTACCTCTCATAGAAAAAAGCTTTTCCGCGGTTTTTCTCACTTGTTTATGGGTAAAAATCCCCCAATTCTCCAGATCTAACAAATTTGCATATATAGCAGCAGAAGTCCATATCTCCTCTTCCTTACAAAACACTTGCAATTCTTCGGATGAGGATTCCGGAAAATATGCTTTCAGGTACTCTTCACAGAGTCCAAAACGTCCTAAAAGGCGAAGAGCATCCCGAACACGCTTCACAGAGGCTTCTGTCTGAAGAAAAAGAGCATCCTTCACTCCATGCAAGACTGTTTGTCCGATCATTTCTCCCAATTTGCTATGTTTTCCACAATCTGTCCTATATTCTGTGCTGGTAGGATCGCAGACAAGTATAGCTCCGTCTGTACCAGAACCGGTTGCTATACCGCAGGACACTTTACTAGGCAACTGCAATTCTTGTATGGCCACTGCCTTTGCTTCTGTTGCTGTTAGCAGTGCTCCGGCCAGGGCTCCCGGTGAAAGATTACAATTAAAATGCAGTAACAGATTGATTGTTCCTACCGGAACTCCAAGTTCCCCATTTTTTTCCTGCCAAGAGGCAGGATCTCCTGCACGACCTCCGTTTTCATCAATACCTGCAGTCACTATTGCCGTCACACAAATATCTTCCCAGCATTCCTGTATTATACTGAGATTTTTCATTTGAGCTGCTGTACACAACCCACTGTTCTGGGAAGGCAGACCCGCAACTTCTCCCAGTCTTCGCATATGTCCTGCAAGTGTTGGTTCCAGTAATTCACAAAAAACCGTTTTGTTATGGCTTAAATCATAATTAAATACACATTTAAGGTCTTCCTGGATTCCTCCGTTCCAGGCAGATGTGGAAAGAACTCTTCTATGGCCGGCAAAATTCAGTAAAATCATATGATCCTTTAGAAGAACTTTGTCCGCGTTTGAAAAGATCACAGGCAGGTCTTGACAGTGAAACTTCTTCATTAGAAAACCTCCAGTTCGATACAAAGATTCCTTCCTATAGAAAATTGTTTTCCTTCCCGGACTTTTAGAGGTTTTTGAAAAATAGGTCCATCTAATACAATCGTATGAAATTCCCCTGATTCCCCACAGCAGTCAATTCCTCTATCTTCTAACTCTGCAAGATATTCTGTTGTAAGGATTCTTCCCAGATCTGATTGCTGCATTCCTTGAGAAGGATCCACAGAGACGATCTTGCTGACGAAGCCAAGTTTCAAAAATTCAGCTACAACCTTTTTTCTATCCCATTGCCATAAAGGAACGAAAAGGGAAACACCGGCTTTTTTTGTGACGTTTTCATACCAGCAATTCTGCTCAGGAAGATCAATATCACCGGTGACCAAAGTCTCTGCACCCATAGATTTAGCTCTTTTCAGACAATCAAGAAGACCTGCCTCATATTGATTCCAGTCTGTGGTAAAGGTAAGCAGCGGTATCCCCATAGCCTCTGCCTGGGCTTGTAAAATTGTTTTCGGAACAGCATGCGCTCCTGCAAGTCCATCTTCTGTACGCAACATGGAAATCAATGCAACAGCAGTACCCTCTTGCATAGCTTTATATAAAGCAAGCGTACTATCTTTTCCACCACTATACGACA
>CASEML010000136.1 GCA_949289145.1 uncultured Eubacteriales bacterium
CCTTTTCAACGAAAAAGGTCTGTGAAAGTGCGCTTTTTCATCAAAAAAACAAGAATTATCCACAACGTAGTGCTGAAAATGCACAAAAAGATGCTGTCGCACCTCAGGTCTACTTAACCTTTGATGCGACAGCCCCTTTTTTTACTTTTTCTTCTTTTTGTTGTTCTTATTAGCAGTTTCTTCTTCTTTTAACTGAGTCTGCATTTTAGTGGCTTTATCCTGTATTTTTTGGCGGAACCCTTTCTTCTTGGCAGGCGGTTCTAATGGTCCGCGCAACCCTTTTACGCTTGTTATGTAGATTCCGCTGATAACAGCCTTTACTTCTTTTTTCACTGGGACAGAATCAAAAATCTTCTCATCGCAGATTAAAGACATTACCCTTGGTCCTATCTTTGCTTTTACAATCGGAAGTTTAGAACGACGAAGTAATTTTGGTGTCTGGTCAATAACCATCTGTGGAAGACCTGCGTCTTTAAGACGCATTCGCTTTTTATCAATAATCAGCATGGAAACGGTCTGAGCAGCAGCATCTAACTGGCTCTGCTGTTCTTCCTGCTTCTTCTGGGCTTTCTTTCCGAAAAAATAGAGAGCGACCAATAAGATAATCAAAACTGCAAGAATGATCAATAATACAATTGTGCCTGTGTTCACATTAAAACCTCCTGAATATTAAAATTGTAAATCTTAGTAATTGTATCATCATTTCAGGGAAGGTTCAAGTGTTTTAGAATTGTTTTATGGTATCGTTGACAATAGAAAAAAGGGAAAGTATAATTTGTAATATATTTTGGAAAGTCTGAGCTAAGGAGGAACAGAGTTTGAGTACAATTTTTGATGGGATCAGTACAGGTTGGAACTGGCTGGGCGATAATATTGTTTATATTAATATGCTTCTAGCCATTGTAATCGTATTTTTTGAAAGAAGGGATTCGCGTGCAGTTTGGGCATGGCTTTTGGTTCTTTATTTTATCCCGGGAATTGGTTTTGTCATGTATCTGATCTTGGGGCAGAACATGAATAAAGATCGTATGTTTCGGATCAAAGAAATAGAAGATGAAGTAAATTCTCAGATACGTAAGCAGAGTGAGGAAGTAAAAAACGAGATTGATATGACGGAAAGCTATGAAATTAAAGGGTATAAAGAACTTGCTTACTATAATCTGCGCAGTTCCGGCAGTGTATATACGGAGGATAATGATGTTACCATTTATACCGATGGACATGACAAATTTGATGCTCTGATTAAAGAGATGGAACAAGCAAAGAAGTATATCCATATGCAGTATTATATTATTCGTGATGATGAATTGTTTGACCGGATCAAAGAGGTTTTAATTCGCAAAGCAGCAGAGGGTGTGGAAGTCAGGATTTTGTATGATGGCATGGGCTGCCGTGAAATACGAAAAAAGCAATGGCGGATGCTTCGGTCAAATGGAATCGAGACGGCAGAATTTTTTCCGGCAGCGTTAAAGAAGGCACATCTGCGCATTAATTATAGGAATCATAGAAAAATTGTGGTAATTGATGGAGAAGTAGGTTTTGTCGGCGGTTTTAATGTGGGACGTGAGTACTTAGGGCTTGCAAAAAAATTTGGCTATTGGCGTGATACTCATATAAAAATACACGGAAGTGCAGTGCTTGCGTTGCAGATACGTTTTATGCTGGATTGGAATTATGCTTCCGGCCATAATTTGTTTTTGGAAGATAAATATTTTATACAGGAAAGACTGCCAGTGGGTAACACTGGAATGCAGATCATTTCCAGTGGCCCTGATTCTAAGTGGAAAACTATTCGCGATAATTACGTATATCTTATTAGTCATGCCACAGACCATATTTATATACAGACTCCATATTTTGTTCCGGATGAAACTATGTTAGATACGTTGAAGATGGCGGCAGCGGCAGGGGTAGATGTGAGAATTATGATACCATGTAAGCCGGATCATCCTTTCGTATACTGGGCAACTTATTCCTATATTGGAGATATGCTGCAGGCAGGTGCAAAATGTTATACCTACGACAATGGATTTATTCATACCAAAGGTATTTGTGTGGACGGGAAAGTATGCAGTTACGGTACTGCAAATTTTGATATACGAAGCTTTCAGTTAAACTTTGAAGTGAATGCTGTTATATATGATGAAAAGGTTACGGAGCAGTTTGAAGAAATTTTCTTAAAAGATATAGAAAAATCCACTAAACTTACACTGCATATATATAATAATCGTTCGGTTTTGATTAAATTAAAGGAACAATTTTCCAGACTGCTGTCCCCTATATTGTAATATAAAGGAAATTTATGAAGAATTACTTTCTTTTTTGTACGTGTTGTGATATACTATAGCAGTGTCACAAAATTGTAACAAATATAATTAACAGAGAGGAATTAAAAAATGAAAAAGAAAATTATCGTAGCATTACTTGCATGTTCTATGATTTCGTTAACCGCATGTGGTGATACGAAGGAAAATGACAATACAACAGAGGGAAGTACAGTTACTTCGGAAACACCGGAGACCACGGAAGAAGCCAGTGCAGATGATTCTTTCTATATTACAGATATTGATCTTTCTGTGGCAGAAGAACCGAAAATAGACAACCCTGTTATTGAAACAGACTACATTGCTATTGGCGAATACAACAATATTGAGATTGACAAGGTGGAGGTAGCAGAAGTTACTGATGAAGAAGTGCAGTCCCAATTCGATTCTTACATGGAAGAATTTAATGAGGAAGTGGAAGTGACTGACAGAGATACTTTGGAAGAGGGAGATATTGCGGATATTGATTTTGTAGGAAAAATTGATGGCGAAGAATTTGACGGCGGAAGCAGCGAAGGATATAAATTAGAGTTAGGAAGCGGTAGTTTTATTGAAGGATTTGAAGATGGTCTGATTGGTGTAAAGAAAGGTGAAAGTAAGAGTCTTGCACTAACTTTCCCAGAAGATTATCCAAACACAGAATATGCTGGAAAAGATGTAGTATTTGATGTAACAGTTAATGGAATTTATAAAACAGAAGCACCTGAAATTACAGACGAATTTGTAAAAGAAAATACAGACTATGAATCAATTGATGCATATAAAGCAAACATTCGCAGTACAATGGAAGAATCTAATGAAAATACAGCGCTTAATACCAAAAGAAATTCAATTTGGTCTGCAGTGCTTGCTAATTGTGCAGTGAAACAATACGATGAAGAAGAAGTGAAAAACTATATTTTAGAGTATAAAGATTATGTGAACAATGTGGTTACTAACAGTTATGGCATGACTTTTGATGATTACCTTTCTGCCAGTGGTTTAGAGGCAGAAGACTTTAAACAGACAGCAGTAACTAATGCAAAGGCTGCTGCGAAAGAACAGTTAATCTTAGATGCTATTGCTGAAAAAGAAGGAATTACTGTTTCCGATGAAGATTTTCAGGAATATCTGGCTGATTATATGGAAAGCATGGGCGTCAGCTCAGAGGATGAACTGTGGAGTAATTTTGAATCTCAGGGATATGTAAAAGAAGAAGTTGAAAAAAGTATGAAAGATACCATTATTGCCAATAAGGTAATGGAATTTTTAGAATCAACTGCTGTTGAAAAATAGAACTGGATAAAGTAATGGGGCTGTCGCACTAACGATTGAAAAATCGTGAAGCGACAGCTTCCTTTTTACTGTTTTTTCGGTTAATTTCAAGAAAAAGTTCTGATTTAGTCTACCATTCTGCAAAAAAAGCGTACTTTAATAAACCATTTTCTATTGC
>CASEML010000137.1 GCA_949289145.1 uncultured Eubacteriales bacterium
AAGGTATACTTCCTCCTGATGAACCATTAGCTTCTTGATATAATTCGCCTATATCTATAACACTTCAAAAAGTTGCCTAATTTAGGCAGCTTAGTAAAGTGCGTCCATTTATGGCTGTCCTCTACTTTCTTTCACACTAATGCTCCTCCATCCAGTCTGCCACTGATTTTGCACCAATCCCCCGATCGCAGCACTTATCTGCCATAAACTCATGGACCCGCTTAAAATATGCCTCCGGCTCATATTCCATAATCATCTTCTCTAAGCCATCATTGGTGTCTGTTTTCGGAAAAGGTACTTCCTCCAAGGTAATTAAACCTCTTTCTTTCATGTATTCCTCCAAATCAGAAGCATATAAAAAACAGGGCTTATCCATAATAGCAAATTCAAACATAGCAGAAGTAAAGTCTGTGATCATCACATCGGAAGCAAATAACAATTCCTGCATATCACTGTAAGCAGACACATTTAAAATTTGTTCACTCTTTAAATTTAAATCATCAAATTTGTCAAATAAATTAGGGTGAAGCCTTACCAGCAGTTTCCACTCCCCACCAAATTTTCTAGCCAGCACATCCAATACACGTTCATAATCCATATTGTAAGCAGACAAACCGTAATCTGCCCGAAAAGTAGGTGCATACAATACTGTTTTTACATGGCCAGGAATACCTAAGTTCTTATAAATTTCACTTTTCTCTGCCTCTCCCGCAGTATAAAAAATGTCATTTCTAGGATGACCTTTCTCCAAAAACTCACCATCATACCAAAAAATCCGTTTAAAATGATTGGTCATAAAAGATCCGTTAGAAACAATCAAGTCAATGGCTGCAGAATCTGTCTTTGCCATAGCAATATATTCTTTGCTTAAGGTAGACTCCACATCCTTCTCAATCCGCTTAAAGCCCAGTCCTGCATGCCATGTCTGAATATAGTACTGTCCCGGACGCTTCTTAAAATACTGGTTAAACCGCACATTATTAATCCAGAACTTTGCCGTAGCCATATGATAGATTTCCCGGCAGGTTCCTGTCTTTACCGGAATAATTCCCTCCGGCAACTTCTGCTGTCTTGGATTTTGCAGCAGCCACACCAGTTTGTAATCTTTATCCCTGCGCAGCAGTTCTAGAGCAATATACTTCTGATTATCTGCAAATCCTCTGCCATTAAAATTGGTCAGATAGACTTTATTTTCCTGTAATGGGAATTTCACACACACTGCCCAAACCGCTTTCGCCAACACATTATTTTTAAAGCGCTCCTGCTTTCTGGCGATTCCCACTAAGCATCTATATAATTTTTTATTTTGTCTTATTTTCTCTACAATACTGCTCATTTTTCTACCCACGTCTCAGCACCTTATCCAACACTATTTTTCTGTCATCTTTTTTCAAAATAATAAAGAAATTCATAATCAGTGCAATGATTCCCACTATAATTCCAACACCGATCAACGATAAATAGCTGTCAATGGTAAACACAAACCTGGAAGCAAATGCTACCAAACTAATACATGCAATGGAAAATAACCCTGTAAAAATATCACTGTAAAAGGTAGTCCATTTTAATTCCAGACACTTACTTGCATAAATTGGCGTAAAAATGAAATTACGCAAAAGCCCCAGCACCGTACTGACCCCTGCAATGGCATACAAGCCAAGATTAGTGGTCTCTAACAGAATAAATACGATAGTAGTAGACAATACACCGGATACAATCATCACAATGGAATTTGCCTTAACTTTCTTTGTTATGATAAACACATGATATAGTACCTGTATGCTCATGCTCACATACAACACACCCATGCCTAATAACGCCAGCATATGCGTCTCATGGGGATCACGTTCTGTGAGCCATAAAGAAAAGAAAATATCACCATAAGCAGTTACAAAAGCAATGGGAATGCTCATCATAAAAATCATAATGCGATTGGAACTTTTAATAATTTCCACCAGCTGCTTTTTATCTCCTTTGGCATATGCAATGGTAATCTGAGGTGAAAATACGCCCACAATGGTGCCCATCAGCCCGGATATGGCAGTGGGCACATATTTTGCATTGCTCAACGCGGACATGGCAGTTGCCCCAATAAAAATATTCGAAATCAAAACATCTAATTCATCTAACAGCACCTGGCTTAATCTAGTCAGAGAATTCCAAAGTCCTAAAGAAATCAGCTCCCAAACTTTCTTCCATCGAAAATATATCTTCTTAATATGAATTTCCGGAAGCAACCGTCTGGTAAACTGGATATTCGACAATGTAAGATAAGTGGTATGCAGCAGTGATGCTACCCCGATATACCAAATATATTTGGGAAACAAATTATATGCTGTCACCAAAAATACCACACGAATAATCTCTGCATGGATGGTCCGAACGGAAGTCAAATCTAATCTGTTCCTGCAGTATGTGGCAACTCCAAACACTGAGCCAACAATACTTATAAAGAAATTGGCAAACAGAAAAAACCATAAAATTCTAATATCTGTCACATATAATTCCGGCACCTGAAACAGCTTATCAACGAAAATGATCAAGGTAAGCATTGGTATCAGAAATACACAAGCCATCATCAAATTTCCAAAAAATACCGAAGAAAAATATTCATTGGCTTGCTCTTCGTCTTTTTTATGAATATAAATCGTAATAAACCTACTGGCCATGGTATTTAATGCAGACACTACAATCTGCGCACAGGTAATAAAATTATTGGCAAGGGTAACAAAACCACTTAATTCCGTACTGATTTCTTCAATAATAGGCGTAACAATAAAACTTACACCCATATTTACGGCAAAAGCCATAATCTGTGCCGTCAAATTAATTGCCAGTCTTTTTTTATCGTTCATGCATATCTCCTAGTTTAACAAAATTTCCATACTACAGCACCACATGGATAAAGCAGAAAGCAGCAAGCACTGTGACTGCGTAGCCCCCGAAGGCCACTGCCCTATCTGCATTCTTATCGAATATAATCTTGGAATTACGAAGCACCATAAGTCCCAACAAAAGTATCGGAAAGAAATATCTTCCCTGCACACCCTCTACGGACACATAAGTAATCGGTGTCCAAGAAACTAACATACCCATTAATATCAACGCCGCACTGGCACAAGTAATCACAAAAATCCACCACTTATTTCCTGCTGTAACATACTGTTTTTCTCCTTTAGCACGGAATGCTGAAAGCATCAGTATAATGGTAAAAGCAATCACTAATACATTGGCCAGTTCGACTTGTATCCATCCTAAGTGCTGTCCCAACATGGACTGAATGTAAAAGTCTGTCTTATCTGCAATGGTATTGTTCATCACATCAAAAAATACCATCGGGTTCTTCAAAATATAACTTAAGCTGTAATTTGGTACAGTTATAGCATCTGCAATTCCCATAACTTTATTTGTAGTTTCTGCCGCCGTATTTACCACTTTCACATTCTTTACTAGAAATGCCAGCAAAAAAGCTCCGCTTAAACTTCCCATAAAACTATAATAAGCCGCTTTAGACGCAAATTTTTTCATTGGAATCAGTAAAAAGGCAAACACAATTGGTGTATAGGCTCCACTTTTACAGTAAATAATTGCAATGCCAAGAATACAGGAGATAATAATATCCAGTCCACGAATATCATCTTCTGAATATGCCATAGAAATAATATAACATATATACAAAAGCACTGCTGAAAATAAAATGGAATCATAAGAAAAGGAATTGGCCTGCTGTAACGTAATCGGCAGCATGGCAAGCACATACAAAGTTGCTTTTCCAAAAGGCAGTTTTTTCATTCCCATGAAAACTGCCAATGCAAATACAAATAATCCAAGGAAACGCCCCAAATACAACATCTGCACATATCCTAATCCTAATATTCTTGCCAAAACAATTCCCACTGCTCCTGGAAGATGCATAAATAGGTAGGCGCCGGAATTTGCCGTAGAATCCGCATTGACTACCTCTGTATTGTCTGCTGTTTTCCATAGATTCTCATACACATACCTGTAATTCTCCACACTGGAATACGATAAAAACATTTTTTCCGCATCATCGGCTCTTTTTAGGCAATGAAAATCGTCTGTACTTCCAGTATTCATCAAAATATTTGCATAGCGATACGCCATATCAATATGAGTTTCTTCATCGGGCACCATATAGGGAGTAATGAGAAATCCATAAATACCGCCTATTACTAAAATACTAAAAAACACACACCACTCAATACCGGCTTTTTTTATAAAAAACAAATAATATACCAAAACGCTGAATGCAGTCAAAACACCGCAGATGATCAAAAAATACGGACGTACAAAATGATTTAAACCCAGATGTGCTTTCAAGAACAAGCCGTATTTGGCTGTTTTCTCATTGACCACTGCCTTTTGCATATCCTCATTTGTCACTGCCATTGCTATCTTGTACTGAGATACATTATCAGGAAACGTAAGTTGCAGTGTATAAATTTGCTCATCTGCCTGTGTTTCTTTTTCAGAAAACATAATTTTCCAACTAAACCCATTGTCAATTTCAGACACATCAATCGTTGTTCTTGCAATTTCCGTCTGGTGGTTTTTCCATACCACCGCCTCAATCACGCCGGATCTGTCCGCCTCCGGATTATCCATATAAAATGCAGGTGAAATACCAATCAGTTCCTGTTCTGTTGTTGTAAAATCCTGAGTAATCGTTTTTACTTTGCCGGAAATACTAATTTTCCCCGTTCCCACAGAAGATATCACCGCATCTTTTGTTGTATTCATAGCCACGCGAACATCCGTTCTGTATACATATATACTGCAATATGCACCCAACAAAAGCACGATAGCCATGCCAATAAGACTGTGATATTTGTTCCACAATTTTTGAAGCCTCAAAAATAGCTTTATTTTCTTTGGTTTTGGAATATTTTTCCTTTCTATAAATATAACAGAATACAATGCTGCACCCACACAAAGAAAAATCAATGTATGCATCACAATTTTTTTTACGGAAAACAGTGCCATATACTGTGCATCTCTTGGTCTTATTATCTGAATTACCAGATACAACAAGCATAAAATCACATAACCGATCACAGTTTCTTTCTTATGCTCTTTTAAAAATTCCCATACTTTTTTCAAAACGGTTTCCCTTTCTCATTTTTATATGCAACATTTGAAATGAACTACAGCCACGCATTGCGTGGCTGTTTTCTGCAACTACTGCCTTTTTACATTTCTCCAAGTCCGTTTTCTACTGCCGCAACAAGCCCTTTTAAAGCCTCTTCCTCATCTTCACCCTGACAAACAAATTCAATCTCGTCACCACTCTTTACACAGGCTCCTAATACACTTAATACGCTTTTTGCATTGGCTGTATTTTCACGAAATGTAAAGGTGGTAACTGATTTGTATTTCATGGCTTCCTTACATAAAACACCTGCCGGGCGTAAATGCAGCCCTGTAGGATTTTTTATTACAACTTTCTGGCTTACCATGTGGTGTTCCCTCCATTCCTAAGTATCTTAAGCAATCGTCTTAACTATTAAATCTGCTAACTCCTTTGCTTCCTTCTCAATAACTGCCTGATCTTTTCCTTCAATCATAACACGTACCAAAGGTTCTGTTCCAGATGGTCTTATTAATACCCTGCCCTTGCCCGCAAACTTTCGTTCCAATTCTTTTATTGCCTCGGCAATTTCAGGATACTCCATGTAACTTTCTTTTTTGTCATTTGAAACTTTAGCATTAACTAGAGCCTGTGGAAGCACTTCCATAATTTTTGCCAGTTCTGACAATGGTTTCTTTGTTTTCACCATAACCTCTAAGAGATGAAGAGCACTTAATAATCCATCTCCAGTGGTATTCTCATCCAGAAAAATTATATGTCCAGATTGTTCTCCACCCAAATTTGCACCGATTTCTTTCATATGCTCCAACACATAACGGTCACCCACTTTTGTTTTCTCGATGGTAATACCTTTTTCCTCTCCCATCAGGAAAAATCCAAGATTACTCATAACAGTAGCAACAATCGTGTCTTGTTTCAATCTGCCCTGTTCCTTCATATAGTTTCCGCAAATTGCCATTAACTGATCGCCGTCTACCATATTTCCCTGTTCATCCACTGCCAGCAGACGGTCAGCATCTCCATCAAAGGCAAGACCTATCTCTGCCTTTTCTTCCACCACCCGGCGCATCAGTTCCTCCATATGGGTAGAACCACATTTATCATTAATATTTGTTCCGTCCGGATTCGCATGAATCGGTACCACATCAGCCCCTAATTCTCTTAATGTTTCAATGGCAGTGTAATAAGATGCACCTTCCGCACAATCTACTACCATGCGCACACCTGTCAAATCTACATTTACTGCATTTCTTGCAAAAGTAATATAATCCTCACTGGCATCCATACGATATTTCACTTTACCAATATCTTTGCCTGCAGGAAATGTAATTCCCTGCATACCATTATGAATCAGTTCTTCAATTTCATCTTCTAATTCATCGGACAATTTGTAACCGTCACAGTTGAAAAATTTAATCCCGTTGAATTCTACAGGATTATGTGAAGCAGAAATCACAACTCCCGCATCAACTCCATAGGTTCTGGTTAGATATGCCACTGCCGGTGTAGGCACAACGCCCACATACACTGCATTTGCTCCTACAGAACATATACCTGCCATCAGCGCATTTGCCAGCATTCCCCCAGAAATTCTAGTGTCACATCCAACAATGATCGTTGGCTTATGCGCATTTTCTTTTGTTAATACATAAGCCCCTGCCTGACCTAATTCCATGGCAAGCTTTGGTGTCAATTCATCATTTGCAACACCTCTTACTCCATCTGTTCCAAACAATCTTCCCATTTTTTCCTCCCTAGGCATTAATCTTCTTCTGAATCGCCCGCGCTACTATTTTTACTGTCTTCTGAGGATTCCTCAGTTTTCTCTTGTGCACCTTCGGCTGTATTTGTATTTACGTTCGTTGTCTGAGATGTAATTTCCGAATAATCTAAATTTCCTTCATATACATGGATATCTACCGTATATTCCTCAGACACATTATATCCCTCCGGCAAATTAACAACCACCGGAACCGTATAATTTCCCGGCTGTTCAATAGAACTTAAATCTACTGTAACAGTCAAATCCGTACTTTCTAAACTCTGTATTTTTTCTTCGGTTCCCCAAATTTGAAGCCGCAGCGGATCAAAATTCGTATAAATGGTCTTAAATTTATCTGATAGATTTTCTATAGTTATTGATGATACTGGATAATAAATCTCCTTTTTTTGCAACTGTTCAATATTTACTGAAACTAAAAATTCCGCATCGCTGATTAAGGTAATATCCTCATCTAAATACTGACTGATATCAATGATCTGTTCAAAACTTTTGTCTAATCCAGTCACATCAATGGCTTCATCCGGTATGCGTATTTCACTGATTCCAGATAGTACCGTATCTTTTGCAGCAATAGTCACCGTTTCCGGAGCGCAAACCACATCTCCTATGACGCTGTAACCTTCCGCTGGAGTTCCGCTGGTTCCTGCCCGAATAGGAACTTCCTTGGTCTGAAGCATTTCTACCGTTACATTAACACTATCTACACTTAACTTCAGCCTTGAAGTATCAATGGCTTTATCATTTCCATCATATACGGTAAGGCTTACCGAAGTATTGATATCAGATGACATATCAGACACGTTAACTTCCGCCGCAACCCGGTTAATAGTTGACACAATAGATTCAGGGCCGCTGATTTTTACAATATTCTGTGATAAAGTTTTATTCCCCACTGCATAGCCTTCTGCGGGAGTTCCTGTCACACTTGCCCGAATAGCAAACTGCTTTACGGACAGTTCTTCAATACTCACCTTTACATTTTTAGTACGGCTTTCTATACTGGTCAATTTATCTTTGTATCTTAAAGCCTGAACCTCAATGGGCACAAATTCAAAATCTGTTAATTCCCGCAAATCCGCCGTTGCTTTAAAATCGGAAGCACTTAAAGATTCCACAATGTTTCTTGGTCCCCGCACTGTAATAGTGATAATATCACTATTATCTATAACAGAACATACCTTTTCTTTATCTGTTATTGCCTCTTCATTGGTAAGTTCAACCTGCACATTAGTAAATTCTCTTTTGATATTAGGGTTATCAATATTTACAACGATCAGCCATAACATAAATGCAAATATTATGGATACGACCTTTAACCCAGTATTATTTGTTATCCACTTTTTCATGGTTCTTCAGCCGTCCCTTCCACAATTTGAACTTTTTATCTTCGCTTACCTTATTCTGAACTTTCCGAAGCATTTCTTTTAATTCTTCCGGTTCCAAATTCACATATAACTTTCCTAAATTAGCCACAGATACCCTTCCGGTCTCCTCGGATACTATCACGGTAACAGAATCCGTCACTTCACTGATCCCTACTCCAGCTCTATGCCGTGTTCCCAGCGCCTTACTCAGTTCCATATTATCCGAAAGCGGCAAATAACAGGTAGCTGACACAATTCGATTGCCTCGAATAATCACTGCTCCATCATGCAAAGGTGTATTATGTTCAAATATATTGATCAAAAGCTGACTGCTTACCAGCGCATCCAATTCAATTCCAGTTCTTTCATACTCTGCCAATGAAATCTCCTTCTCGATGACAATCAAGACACCGGTTTTTACTTTTCCCATGTCATAAGCAGCCTTCACGATCTCATTTATTGTTTTATCAGAAAAACCTTCCTCTGCATTTTTAGAACTGTCAAAAGCAAACAGATGGGACAGGAACTTCTTCCTTCCCAACTGCTCCAAAGCACGACGCAATTCCGGCTGGAATACAATTACTACTGCTGTAATTCCAATACTGACTATACTTTTGAAAATCCACAAAATTGTATTCATCTCAAATAGTACGGCAACCATTACAAACACAAGAATAACAATAATTCCCTTTAATAAAAACCATGCTTTTGAGTTTTTAATCCACAAAAGAATCTGATATACAAAAAACGCAAGAATAACGATTTCTACAATATCAGTCGCCGTAATGCTTGGCATAGACAGCCAATATAAATTATTTTCATAAAATGTAGTTAAAAACTCCACAGTTTCACTTCCTTATACACATATTTTTCTTAATTTGTTCTATCTCTTCTGTGGGTTAATTCTCTGTACCTTCTTAGAAGATGCACTTACCGTCATCTTCGGCACCGCTTTTACATAATAATAGTATTCATCATCTTCAAACTGTACATACTCTGTTCTGGTGTAATCCACACTAAAGGCAAACAACTGTGCAACAAATACAATCACACCGGACACCACCATAGAAATCAGCATACCACCTATGGAATTTGTAGTATTCAGCATAAATTGTCCCACAAGCAAAATCAAAAGATTTGTTAAAAATCCGGCAATTGCTGCCGTATTCCATACATAGTCAATATTTAATTTGCGAATTAAATATACCACTAATACAGTTGCCATAAAAGAAATCAGAATCAGCAACATCATATTATCTGCCATCATATTTTCAAAAATCGTACCAACTTTTGAAATCATATCGGAGTCTGACACAGACAACACTCCTGCATTTTCACCCACATATATCACATAATAGTACATAACGATTCCAAAAATCATGGAAACTATAGACAGAGGTGTGGCCATAAGCCCAATGAGTACCGGTACTGCATAAGGAATTTTCAACACAAACGCCAGCGGCACCAGCAACACCACATAAGCATCCTTTGGTGCAAATCGAAAATATAACAAAAACATAAGCAGTACCAAAACTGCTGCCACAATGGCAACTTCCATAGAAAGGGCATAAGCATTTAATATAATATACACGCAATTTACTATCACAGTTACATTGGCCGGTAAAAATGCACATACTAAAGCAAGTACAAATATTACAATTGGATTCCCCAAAGTGCTCATGTATCCTATCTTTATATTTATAGCAATCAGCAGAGAAATAGCAAGTGCAAATTTCAATACCGGAGTAATATACATTTCATTTTTTCCATAAAAACCTTTCAGTCTTTCTCTTAATTCAAGCAAACTTGACATCTAGCAATTTCCTCCCACATTAATTCAGAATCTCATCCTACTTTTTATCGTAATAGGAGCTCAGTCTTTTTAACTGATTATAGTATTTCTTAGCACTTTTCTTAGCCTCGGAATACCGCTTCGTATATACTACCAAGGCAATGGTCAGATACACTGCCAATATCAAAATATACCCAAAAACAACTCTTCCCACTAACTGCTCTATACTCATCTTATGAATATTTTCCATCAGATACTGATTGCCTAACACGCAGACCAACACTAAAATAATCCCATAAGCAATCGTTGTACTAATGAATGTTTTTAAAACATTGAAAACAATATAATCACCTTGAAAATATTGCATCACAGGAAGCGTTTTTTTTCCCTCCCCCTGTTCATAAACTGCAAGTTTTGTCATCAGTTTAATTTTATCTTCATTTACCATAACTTTCCCCGCTTCCGCACTATCTAAAAAACATTCACAAAATCCCCATGAATATCCAACACTTAGCATATCATAATTTGAACGATGTGTAAACTTTTTTTGAATAAAGATTATCTTTACCTATCATTTCTATTATGAAAGACGGGTTTTAAAATCTGCATAAGAAAATCTTCGGATTTCCTTAATTTTTTCTGTTTCATTATAGCTTAAAATAGTGGGCAGATTTATTCCATTAAAAGTATTATTCTTCACCATGGTATAGTGAGACATATCCGTAAAAACAAGCTTTTGACCAATTTCCAACGGTTTATCAAAAGAATAATCACCAATAATATCGCCTGCAAGACAGGTCGGTCCTCCCAGACGGTAAGTGTAGGCTTTTTCTCCCGGCTTTCCGGCACCGATAATTTCCGGCCGGTAAGGCATTTCTAATACATCCGGCATATGACATGCGGCTGAAGTATCTAAAATAGCAAGATTCCTTCCGTTTTTGGAAAGTTCCAGCACCTGCGCCACCAGATAGCCTGTATTCAATGCTGTGGCTTCTCCCGGTTCTAAATAAACCAGACAATCATACTTGTCTTGAATATGAACTATGCAGGAAATCAAACGCTCTACATCATAATCCTTTCTGGTAATATGGTGACCGCCCCCAAAATTAATCCACTTCATATCCTTCATATATTTCCCGAATTTTTCTTCCACTACTTTTAAAGTACGCTCTAAGGTGTCCGAGTTCTGCTCGCACATAGTATGAAAATGGAGTCCGTCTATCCCCTCTAAATCCAAATTTTCTTCAAAAACTTCCAGCGTAGTTCCAAGGCGAGAACCGATAAAACATGGATTGTACATATCTGTTTCAATCTCAGCATATTCCGGATTGATGCGGATTCCACATTCTATCTTCTTTCCTGATTTTCTGGCTGCCTGTACTTTCTCTTTAAATCGCTTCCACTGTGCAAAGGAATTAAATACAATATGGTCACACAATTCTATGATTTCGTCTATTTCGCTTTCTTTATAAGCCGGAGCAAAGATATGAGTTTCCCCACCAAATTCTTCTTTTCCCAGCTTCGCCTCAAACAAAGAACTGGCGGTGGTTCCTGCCAGATATCTGCTCATCATCGGATACATCGAAAACATAGAGAAAGCTTTCTGTGCCAAAAGAATCCTGCAGCCGGTTCTGTCAGACACAGATTTCAACAGCTCCATATTTTTCTGCAATAGTCTCTCATCCACTAAATAAGAAGGAGTTGGGATGTTGGTTATATCAATATCAAATTCTAGTTCTGTCATATCGTTATCCTTTCTCACAGTTAAAATTGGAATTTGTCGGTGGAAATGAGGAGGGGTATTGGTTACACGGAGGGGACACTTCGATAGCTGCTGCGTTCCAAACCCTCTCCGCTAAACACTCCGATGAACCTCTTAAGGCGAAAATGTCTCAGCAGAGGCTTCGACATTTTTGAATTTCATCTCCGTAGCTCAAAGGGTTTGGAACGCAGCAGCTATCGAAGTGTCTTCTCAGACGTAACAAATAAGAACTCATTTCCAGACAGAAATTCTTAGCGTGGTGTGTTTGACGGTAGTGTATGTTATGGTGCCAGAAGCACTAGATTGAACAATTCCCTGACGTCTGGCACAGCGTGGAGGAATTTGTTATGAGGGTTTGCCAATGTACAGAAGGAACTGTCTGGTTTCCTATGGGGAGGGTCTAGCGGGAGGTACCGGAGAATCCGTTCCGTAGCCGTTAGAGTATGAGGTGCGAGCCCCTTTGGGCGACACGCCTCAGGCTCTTACGGATACGTGAACTAGTCGCAGGTGCCGGGAGCGGCTCCCCATAGGAAACCAGACAGTTCCTTCGTCCCCCATTGCCAACCCTCACCGTCACAAATTCCAATTTTACTCAACCAATGTAGGATTAAAATCCTCCTGCCATGGCAGTCCCCATTTATTTAATGCTTCCAGAAATGGATCCGGATCGAATTCTTCCACATTATATACTCCAGGTTTTTTCCATTTTCCGGTCATTACCATCATGGCACCGATCATGGCTGGTACGCCTGTGGTATAGGAAATGGCCTGTGAACCTACTTCCTTATAACATTCCTGATGGTCACATACATTATATAAATAATAGGTCTTTTCTTTTCCGTCTTTCTTCCCCTGAAAAATACAGCCGATATTGGTTTTTCCTACGGTTCTTGGTCCCAAAGATGCCGGATCCGGCAGTACGGCTTTTAAGAACTGCAACGGTACAATCTGCTTCCCTTCAAATTCAATGGGTTCTATGGAAGTCATTCCCACATTTTTCAGACATTTCAAGTGAGTCAGATAACTTTGTCCAAAAGTCATAAAAAACCGTATTCTCTTGATCCCCTTGATATTGACTGCCAAGGATTCCAGTTCTTCATGATGAAGCAGATACATATCCTTTTCTCCAACTTCCGGGAAATTATAGACTCTTTTAATTTCCATTGGCTCTGTTTCTACCCAGCCGCCGTTTTCCCAGTAGCTTCCCTTGGCGGATACTTCACGAATATTAATTTCCGGGTTAAAGTTAGTAGCAAAGGGATAACCATGGTCACCGCCATTGCAGTCTAGTATATCTATATAAATGATTTCATCAAAATAATGCTTTGCCGCATAGGCGGAAAACACACCGGTAACACCTGGATCAAATCCACAGCCCAGCACTGCCGTGATTCCTGCTTTTTCAAATTTTTCCCGGTAAGCCCACTGCCAGCTATACTCGAATTTTGCTGTATCTAATGGCTCATAATTTGCTGTATCCAAATAGTCTGTCTTTGTTTCCAGACAGGCATCCATAATCGTTAAATCCTGATATGGCAGTGCCACATTGATCACAATGTCTGGCTTATAATCATTGATCAAAGCAACCAATTCCTCTACTTTGTCTGCATCCACCCGGGCTGTAGTAATCTTTGTTTTACCGCCGTCTAATTTTTCCTTTAATGCATCACATTTTGATTTTGTACGGCTTGCAATACAGATTTCTTCAAATACTTCACTGTTTTGACAGCACTTATGAACTACTACACCTGCAACTCCGCCTGCTCCGATAATTAACGCTTTTCCCATGTTGTCTCTCTCCTTTACTGCATTTTTAATAATTTCATAACATAATTGGGAAGATAGAAACTCCCTTTATGCAAATTTGTATTGTAATATCTGGTATCTATGCCCAGTTCATTCCATTGTTCTTCTTTTAAATCCCGAATAGGATCATATACTTTTGAAGCAAATCCAAACAGCCAGTGCCCCGACGGGTAGGACGGAATATGACATTGATATACTGTGCTGTATGGGAACACCGCCTGAATGTGGGAATGCGCTTTCTGCACTGTTCTGGAATGTTCACTGTAGTAAGGACTTTCATGCTGATTAATCAAAATGCCATCCTCATGCAGCGCCTTAAAACAAGTACCGTAAAATTCCTTCGTAAACAGTCCTTCTGCCGGTCCGTAAGGGTCTGCGCAATCCACAATGATCAAATCATACTTATCATGCTGCTGTCTTACATATCTTAACTCTTCTTCAAAGTACATATGCACTCTCCGGTCTGAAAGTCCGCAGGCAGTTTCCTTAAAATATTCCATGCACATGTCTGTTACTTTTTTATCAATCTCTACCATATCAATTCTTTCGATATTGTCATACTTTATCAGTTCTCGAATGGTTCCGCCGTCTCCTGCCCCAATGACCAGCACATTTTTTGCATTTGGATGAACTGCCATTGGTACATGAGTAATCATTTCATGATAAATAAATTCATCCTTCTGGGTAATCATCAGTTCTCCGTCTAACACCAGCACTTTTCCAAATTCTTCGGTCTGCAAAATATCAATCCGTTGAAATTCGCTTTCACAGGTAGCAAGCTGTTCCTTTACTTTCATGGAAAACCTGACATTTTTCGTATGCTGGTCTGTATACCAAAGTTCCATTATTCAACCTCCACTATATTGATATTTTCAATCTTCATATCCTGAGTACCGGTCATAAAGCAGCCCTTTTCCTTAGCATAAGCAATATAAGCTAAAATATCCTTTGTAATCTTTTCTCCCGGTGCCAAAATAGGGATTCCCGGCGGATAACACATAACAAATTCTCCACAAATACCCCCTTCGCTCTTTTCGATCGGCACCATCTTCTTTTTCCCATAAAACGCTTGCTGTGGTCCCATGGCAATGGTGGGATTAATATATTCGTGGTCAAAAAGACCTGCCCTGTCCTTTTGATACAATCTTTTAATTTCTGAAAGTGCAGAAATCAGACGCTCTATCTCAAGATTTCTGTCACCGGCTGAAATAATGGCAAGAATATTTCCAATATCACCGAATTCTATCTGTATGCCGTATTCGTCACGCAGTAAATCATAAACCTCAATTCCTGCCAGTCCGATATCTCTAGTATGCACTGAAAGTTTCGTAGTGTCAAAAGCATATACAGCATCTCCATCCACCAGTTCTTCTCCAAATGCATAATACCCCCCAAGCTTATTGATCTCATTTCTTGCATAGCTGGCAAACTGCATAGTTTTCTCAAACATTCCCCTGCCGTTAATGGAAAGATTTTTTCTTGCAATATCCAAAGAAGACAGCAATAGATAAGAACCGCTGGTGGTCTGTGTCAGATTGATAATCTGCCTTACATAATCTCCATTAACAGAATTTTTTGTAAGCAATACTGAACTCTGTGTCAGTGAGCCGCCCGTTTTATGCATGCTGACTGCCGCCATATCTGCTCCTGCCTCCATAGCAGACACTGGTAAGGCTTCATGAAAATAAAAATGAGTGCCATGGGCTTCATCTACCAGTACATACATGCCTCTTTCATGTGCCAGTTGTACGATCTTTCTCAAATCAGAACAAATACCATAATAAGTAGGATTATTCACTAAAATAGCTTTTGCATCGGGGTTTTCATCCATTGCCTTTTTTACATCTGCTATTGACATTCCCAAAGGAATCCCTAAAGAACGATTGACTCCCGGATTCACATACACCGGCTGAGCCCCACAGACTACCAGTGCATTGATGGCACTTCTGTGAACATTTCTAGGCATAATTAGCTTATCCCCAGCTTTACATACTGACATAATCATTGCCTGCACCGCTGCGGTAGTTCCATTCACAATGAAAAATGCCTCGTCTGCCCCAAAAGCCTGTGCAGTCAACTCCTGTGCTTCTTTTATCACAGAAACCGGATGACACAAGTTATCCAGCGGCTTCATGGAATTCATGTCCAATTGTAAACATGTGTCACCTAGGAAACGTTTTAATTCTTTATTTCCCCTTCCCCCTTTATGTCCAGGCACATCAAAATGCGCCAGACGATTGATTCTCTGCTCCTCTAAAGCGCAATGAATTGGTGTATCTTCCTGGGTTAATCCTGCTTTTGGTGGGTTTTGTTCCAATTTATATCAACTCCTTATCATTTTCGTTTGAAATTTATGTAGCAAATACGATATATGAATTGGCAGACATCTTGTGTACGTCTCAGCTGACCATATGTCGTATTTGCTATATAAATATTTCACTTATTTGAAGTGCAATAAAACAAGTAAAGTATATATGATATTACGGGAAATTGCAAGGGTAATATTAAGTTTAAATCTTAGTATTACTGTTACTTTTAGCAGTTTTAACCGATTTTTTATTCATTCCTTACCCGCTCTTTAAATTCGCTTACTAAATAATAGAATATACGCCCTACAAACTTTCTATTGTCATGTATTATGAATGCAAAAATTCCCGGACATTTGTGTCCGGGAATTTTGGTTTTATGCTTCATCAATAGCTTTACCAATATCACTTCTGCAATACTTATTATCAAAATCAATCCATTTCGTAGCTTCGTATGCATTTGCTCTTGCTTCTTTTAAATCTTTACCTTTTGCGGTAACACCAAGAACACGTCCGCCGTTTGTAACAATCTGGCCGTCTTTTATGGCAGTTCCGGCATGGAATACATAATAGCCCTCTTTATTTTTAAAATTCTCTAATCCGCGGATCGGTAGTCCCTTATCGTACTTTACTGGATAACCTTTAGAAGCTAATACCACACATACGGCTGCATTGTCTTCAAACTGCAGATCAATGGTGTCTAACTTACCGTCAATACAAGCTTCCATCACTTCGATGATGTCGTTTTTCATTCTCGGAAGCACTACCTGAGCTTCCGGATCACCGAAACGGGCATTATATTCTAAGACTCTTGGCCCTTTTTCTGTCAACATAAGACCGAAGAAAATAATTCCAGTAAATGGCCTGCCTTCCGCTGCCATGGCATCTACTGTTTTCTGATATATATACTTTTCACAGAATTCTTCTACTTCTTTTGTATAGAATGGACTTGGAGAAAATGTTCCCATTCCCCCGGTATTTAAGCCCTTGTCACCGTCCAAAGCACGTTTATGATCCTGAGCAGAAGTCATGGTTTTAATGGTTTTTCCATCTACAAAAGAAAGTACGGATACTTCACGACCGGTCATAAATTCTTCGATGACCAACCGGTTTCCTGCCGAACCAAACTGCTTATCTAACATAATGGATTTAACTCCATCTTTTGCTTCTTCTAAGGTGTTGCAGATCAATACACCTTTTCCCAATGCCAGACCGTCCGCCTTTAGTACAATAGGAAACTCAGCTGTTTCTAAGTAAGCAAAGGCTGCCTCAGCAGAATCAAAGTTTTCATAAGCAGCTGTAGGAATGTCATACTTTTTCATTAAATCCTTGGAAAATGCCTTAGAACCTTCCAAAATAGCCGCATTCTTGCGTGGTCCGAATACTCTTAATCCTTCCGCTTCAAAAGCATCTACCACACCGCCAACCAATGGATCGTCCATACCAATAATCGTCAAATCAATACTTTCCTTCTTGGCAAACTCTACCAATTTGTCAAACTCCATAGCTGCGATCGGGACACATTCTGCCAACTCTGCAATTCCTGCATTTCCCGGAGCACAGTAAATCTTATCTGCCTTTGGGCTCTTGGCTACTGCTGCAACAATGGCATGTTCTCTGCCACCGCTTCCTACGATTAAAACTTTCATATTTTTTCTCCTTACTTAGTGATTACTTTTCCGTCTTTTACTTCTACTTTTCCATTGGCAATCAGATCAATTGCCATAGGTAAGATCACCCATTCTGCCCGCTCCATAATTCTCTTCTGCAGAATCTGCGGAGTATCTCCATCTAACACTTCCACTGGCTTCTGTAAAATAATAGGACCGGTATCCGTTCCTTCATCTACGAAATGTACGGTAGCCCCGCTGATTCTCACACCCCGTGCCAAAGCTGCTTCATGCACCTTTAATCCATAATATCCCGTTCCGCAGAAGGATGGAATCAGTGACGGATGCACATTAATAATACGGTTTCTGTATTTTTCTATCATTTCCTGTGGAATCACCACTAAAAATCCTGCTAAAACAATTAAATCCGCACCAGATTCTTCTACTGCTTCCAGCAATGCTTTATTAAATAATTCTCTGGTTTCATAATCCTTTGGAGAAACACATCTTGCAGGAATGGAAGCCTTTTTGGCTCTTTCCAAGGCATAGGCAGTCTTATTATTACTAATGACTGTCACAATTTCTGCATTGGTAATCTTTCCCTCTGCCATGGAGTCAATAATTGCCTGCAGATTTGTCCCACCGCCGGATACTAAAACTGCAATTTTTAGCATAATGTTACTCCCTTTTCGCCTGCTTCTGTATGCCCTACCACATATGGAATCTCTCCAGCTTCTTTGATGGCTTTCATGGCAGTATCTACATCTGCTTCATTGACAGCAATTACCATGCCAAGTCCCATATTGAAGGTATTGTACATAATTTCTTCCTTGATATCCCCATCTTTTTTCAACATTTCAAAGATAGGTGGTATGTCATAGCTATTTTTTTCTACAATGGCACGGATACCTTCCGGCAGCATACGCGGAATGTTTTCATAGAAACCACCGCCTGTAATATGGCTGCAGGCTTTGATCTTAACCCCGGCTTCCTTGATGTTTCTTAAAGTTTTCACATAAATTTTGGTGGGTACAATCAAGGCATTGCCAAGGGTAGTTCCTAAGCAGTCATAACTGGTATAAAGCGCTTCTTCTGTCATGGTAAATACCTTACGAACCAAAGAAAATCCATTACTATGTACACCGGAAGAAGCAATACCGATCAATACATCGTTAGTCTTTAAGTCCTTTCCTGTAATCAAATCTTTTTCATCCACAATACCTACTGCAAATCCTGCCAGGTCATATTCATCTACTGGATAAAATCCGGGCATTTCTGCTGTTTCTCCACCGATTAAAGCAGCACCGGACTGACGGCATCCTTCTGCAACACCGCTTACGATGGTTGCAATTTTTTCCGGTTCATTCTTTCCACAGGCAATGTAATCCAAAAAGAATAAAGGCTCTCCGCCTGCACAGGCAATGTCATTCACACACATAGCTACACAGTCAATACCTACGGTATCATGCTTGTCCAATAAAAAAGCAAGTTTTAACTTTGTACCAACACCATCTGTACCAGAAACTAAAGTAGGCTTCTCCATATTTTTAAATGCACTCATGGAAAATGCTCCAGAGAATCCTCCAATGTCTGTTAACACTTCCGGACGCATTGTCTTTGCAATGTGCTGTTTCATTAATTTTACGGATTCATATCCTGCTTCGATATCTACGCCGGCTTTCTTGTAATCCATGGTTTCACCCTCCTATTTGTTCTTTAAATATTCTTTATATCCAATTTCTTTTAATTTCTTGTCTTTATTTTCTACCTGTGTTTTTAACTGGGCAGAATATGCTTTTAATTTTGCAAGCAATTCACTATCTGAAATTGCAAGCATTTTTGCTGCTAACAGGGCTGCGTTGGCACCACCATTGATGGCTACTGTTGCAACCGGGATTCCTGATGGCATCTGTACAATAGAGTACAGAGAATCTCTGCCTCCAAGGCTTGTGGTATGCATTGGAATACCAATAACTGGCATCGGAAAGATTGCTGCACACATACCTGGCAGATGCGCTGCCATACCTGCTCCTGCGATAATTACCTTAAAGCCTTTCTCCTCTGCTGTTTTTGCATATTCGAAAAACACATCCGGTTCTCTGTGGGCGGAAATAATGGTCATTTCATAATCAATGCCTAATTCCTCCAATACATCTGCAGCCTTTGCCATAATCGGCATGTCTGAGTCACTGCCCATTACAATTCCTACTTTTGCCATAGTAAATCTCCTTTCGTTTCCTTACACTTACGTTAAGTAATAATACTTTATATTTTAATAATTGTCAAAAGGTTTGTTCAGTTCTTCACATCCCTCTAAAACAAATCTTCCGTCTTTGATAATGCTGATACGCTGCCCCTCTGCTGTGATCACTGTAATTTCCTTTAATTCATCATAAGGAATGGTGATATCTGTATGGCAGTTAAAGTATGCTTTGGCAATGTCTTCTTTTCGAAGCACAGATATCTCATTGTCCTTTGCAATGATTTCCCTGCCATCCGGGTTGTACACTTTAGTATCCTCAGACCAGCTATAGCAAGTGTCTCCCACTGCGAAATGGGGGCCTGTTTTTTCTGCAATGAGAATCGGCAGTTTGTCATTCATATTGTATTTTGCCGCTGCCATATAAGCTGTGGTGTTAGTTCCAATAGCAAACTCACCCATTGGAAGAGTTTCATGATTATACAATACATTTTCTTTGATGTACTTTTTATTATCTTCTTCCTTTTCAAAATTGGTGCAAGTATAGTCTGCAATCATTCCATCTTTAAATTCCACTTCTATATTGTGATAGCAAAGTTCGTTTAAATACACCTTTGTTACATGGAGCAGGCCATTGGTTCCTGCCAATTTCGGGGAAGTAAATACTTCACCTACAGGAATATTCACATCTGCCACGCAGTTTTCAAATTTCGTTTCCTTGGTCACGTCCTGTATCGGCTGCAAGGTAACTCTTAAGTTTGTTTTGTTTTCGCCTTTTCCCAAAATTTCCACATATTCGCCCTGATCTAGGGTTTCAATGATCTTCTGCTGGATATCTTGATACAGCTTGTAATCCAATGTGTTGATTTTAATTACTTCTTTGAAGATTTCTTCGAACCTTGGACCAATTTCCGGAATTGGAAAGGCAATAATGGTAAAGCTTCTCTCTTCACCTTTAATATAGGTGTTAGTAATTTCTCCTGCTGTATTGTTATACTGTACAGAAAGCTTCTGCTGTTTTTCACTTAACTGCAAAACACTGTTCTTATTTTCAGGTACAAATGGTTCTTCACCGAAAATTTCCATACAGGCAGGTCCGCCGTGTACCGCTGCCAGTTCTTTATATTTTTCATAGGCGGTTCTTAACACACCAAGCTTACGTTCTATAAAAGCCTTATCTAAATACAAAGCATCATCTGCTCTATGGTCATAGTCATACTGCTTGTTGGGTGAAGTGGAGAAATAGCCGATTTTAATGTGCTTTCGTTTATTTACTGTATGCACTGCCGCTCTGTAAATAGCAGGCCGTAAGCCCATTTTCTCAAAATTCTCAATGGCCTTTTTAATAATCCGCTCAAATCCCACACTATAGCGGATGTTTACCACTTTTTTCTTGGATATATCTTTATTTCCATTGATAAATCCAATCCGATAACCTTCTGTATATGCAGAAGCAATTTTCTCAATGGTTTCCTCCTCCAGAGTATTTAAGAATTTGGCTGTTTCCAACTCTGTGTCCGTGATGTATTCACCATAATAATACAAATACCTCAAATCTGTTAAATCTGACTTAGTAATGATATCTGTTGCAAAAGAAAGTGCCGGATCTAACTGCTCTCTAATTCGGTAAGTAACTGTCACATCGCTGTAATCACTGACAAACCAATATATGACAGATTTCACTTCTTTTAAGGACAACAATTCTTTTTGTTCGAACAAATTGTATATTTCGATGAAGAGTTCAGCCATCATAGAAAATTCAACCATTCTTCCCTCATAAGCATATACGATCATGCCACGTATTTCTGTGTAAAGAAAACTTAACACTGCTCCATATTCTTCGCCTAACTTTTCTGTTGCATAGGAAGGATTGGCATAACTTTGTTCGTAAGCGTCTCCTGCAATATCCTCATAAAGAGAAGCATTTAACTGTTTTAACTGCTCCATGGAATAACTTCTGTCTTTCTCTGACTTTACCGTCTCGGAAAGTTCATACATTTTTTCAATAAAGTCCGCTGTCTTTACAAAGTATTCTAAAAACGGCTCTGTTACACTGTTGTCTGTACTTATTGCATGAATTCTCTCTCGGTACAGGGCGAGCCGTTCCTCCACTCCCCTGTTTTCCTGTTGAAAAAGTTTATAATAATTCATATTCGTTTCCTTTCCCGCTTAAAATCCTATCATATATATTAAGCCCCATATCAGCAAAACAAATACATTTAAAAAGGAACCGATTTGTGCAAAAAGCTTATATGTGTTTTCGTTCCGAAAACTCATAAGTCCTAAAATCAGTCCCAGCACCCCAAGCAGTATAGATATCAATGCAAGGGAACCAATCCACATGTCAGCTTCTCCACCATGTTTAAATGATATATAAATGAGTGCCGCAAATACCATGAGAGCTGCCACTGCAAGAGCCGTTGCTACAATTCCTTTTACTGCGTGCTTTTTATCTGTATATATCTTCCTTTTCTTTTTATGCATCTTTTTTCCTCCACCGTTTTAACAAGGCATTTACAATTCCAAACACCATATATCCGATGCTTCCTCCAAGGGTATTTAAAAGCAGGTCATCCACATCAAAAGAACCTGCTTTCGTAATTAGCTGTGTCACCTCAATGAGAAGACTGAATTCTAATGTAAGTATTGTAACCAGAAAAAAATTTCTCCGCTTTTTGCTTAAAAACGGTATCATGATACCAAAGGGAATAAAACCAGCCACATTTCCCCCAAGATTTAAAACTACACTCTCCACTCCCAAAATCTCTCTGTAGTTCCAAAATCTTTTGATTTCTTTGAAAAGTTCTAGATTATAGTTGTAATCACTGTGAATCACAGTCCTTCCATATCGTTCTGAAAAAAACATGAAATAAAATAACATAATGATATATATTGTAAAAATAGTCCATGCCAATACTCTTATTAATTTTTCAGATTTATTTTCCAATTTAAAACCTCATTGCTTAAAATGTAATTTCTCTTTTTGCTTTTAACAATCGTGCTCCGTTCACAATCATTAAGATTCCGGAAACGATTCCGGTTACAATCACCACAATTCCCAAGACAATATTGCCGCCGCCTACCGTTTTCATTGTCTTATATGTTTTTTCGTTACCCATATGATTCGCCTCCATTTTGCTTACTTAAGCTTTTACTCCATATACATCATAATATGCGTCAATTGCATTTTTTAATGTATCATCAATAATAATTTTACCCTTATATTCTTTATTATATAAATGTTCAATTACATCTGCCATGCTTACAATTGCATTTGCATCAAATCCGTATTTTTCTTTAATTTCTGCTAATGCACTCTGCTCTCCCTTTCCCTTTTCCATGCGGTTTAAGGATACCATTAAGCCAATGATGGTAACATCTCCTTGTGCCTGAATGATTGGAAATGTTTCTTCAATGGATTTCCCGGATGTAGTCACATCTTCAATAATTACAACTTTATCGCCATCTTTAATAGGACTTCCCAGAAGAATTCCTGTATCGCCGTGATCCTTTACTTCTTTACGGTTCGAACAATATCGAATTTCTTTTCCATATAATCTATGGAATGCCATAGTAGTAGCCACACTAAGAGGAATCCCCTTATATGCCGGCCCAAACAACACATCAAAGTCTATTCCATAGTGATCATGAATTGCTTTGGCATAGTACTCCCCAAGTTTTTCTAACTGTGCTCCAGTAACATAAAGCCCTGCATTCATAAAGAACGGTGATTTTCTTCCACTTTTAAGAGTAAAATTGCCAAACTTTAACACGCCGCAGTCTACCATAAATTCTATAAACTCTTTTTTGTACTGTTCCATCTTTCCAGAACCTCCTATTTTCAAGGCTTTCCGCCTGTTCTTTCTCTCTTAGAATGCCAAATTGTAACAGTTCAGCCCGTACCATTCGCAAAGCCGCACCTACGGTGCTCCCTACTGCTTTGCAACTAACTTTGCTCATTATCGGATACTCAGCTCATAACCTGCATGCCAAACAAATTTATGCAAGCATGATTTGCTTGGCATACAGGTTATGACTGAACTGTTTCGCCAAATTTCCATATTATACTACCATAAAAACATAAAGTTATCAATCAGTTTCGAAAAATGTATGTTACTTCTGCTCCCAACGCTCTGCTCAGTTCAATGTTTCTAACACAACAGCTTTACCAAATCCCCGACTGTTGTTTCCGTCAAAAATGCTCCCAAAGACTGTAAATTCAAGTATTTGAGAGCATTTTATGTTTTATTAGAAGTAGACAAACAAAGTCTGATGCCCTTTTCTACTTCACAATTCCAATCAATTCCTTAATATCTTCCACCTTGTGACGTTTCATATAGTCTTCAATCCCCGCCACTACTTGAGTAGTTGCATAAGGGTTACTAAAGTTAGCCGTACCAACTGACACAGCAGTCGCCCCCGCCAAAATAAATTCTAGAGCATCTTCTGAGCTGCTGATTCCACCCATACCGATAATGGGCACTTTCACCGCATTGGCTACCTGATATACCATACGCACCGCCACCGGTTTTACGGCAGGACCTGAAAGACCTCCTGTCTTGTTGGCGATGGCAAAGGTCTGGCGTTCTACGTCAATCTTCATTCCTGTTAATGTATTAATCAATGACAATACATCTGCACCGCCTGCTTCCGCAGCTTTCGCCATTTCTGTAATATCCGTTACATTTGGGCTTAATTTCATAACGATTGGTTGTTTTGCATACTTTTTTACTTCTTTTGTAATAGCTTCCACAGATTTTGGATTCTGGCCAAAAGCAATACCGCCTTCTTTTACATTTGGACAGGAAATATTGATTTCCAATAAATCTACCTCTGCATCTGCCAGCTTTTCCACCACATCACAGTAATCCTCTGTGGTCTTTCCGCATACATTTACAATGATCCTGGTATCGTACTGCTTTAAGAATGGGATATCTCTTTGCATAAACACATCAATTCCCGGATTTTGTAATCCGATGGCATTTAACATTCCGCCATATACTTCCGCAATACGAGGTGTGGGATTACCCGGCCATGGTACATTAGCTACACCTTTCGTTACAACCGCACCAAGTTGATTCAAATCTACAAATTCACTGTATTCTGCCCCGGAGCCAAAGGTTCCGGATGCTGTCATAACAGGATTTTTTAAAGTAACTCCGGCTAAATTTACACTTGTATTCATTACAGTTCCACCTCCTGTGCATTAAAAACAGGACCCTCTTTGCAGATTCTTGCATTGTGTACATTGGTATGTTCATCTTTTTCCTTTGTCTTACATACACAGGCAAGACAGGCACCGATTCCACACGCCATCTTTTCCTCCATGGATATCCATGCTTCTATTTCCTGTTCTTCTGCATATTCTTGGATCGCACGAAGCATCGGCGTTGGACCACAAGCATAGATGATATCTGCTTGTATTTTATTTGCTTTTATGGCATCCATAACGGTTCCTTTTACCCCAGTACTTCCGTCTTCCGTAGCTGCATAAAAATTTCCGTTGGCTTTCAGTTCTTCATCCAAAAACAGTAAACTGCGGTAGCCTGCCACCACATATTTCTGTTCTGCTTTTAGTTGTTTTGCCAACTCTACCATTGGAGGCACTCCTATTCCGCCTCCGATCAGAAGCGCTTTCTTTCCCTGTGCTTTCTCCATTGGGAAACCGTTTCCTAGAGGTCCCATGACAGTCACTTCTACACCTGCATGATATTTAGAAAATTCTTCTGTCCCCTTTCCTACCACTCGGTATACCAAGCGAAGTTTCTTTCCTTCCTTATCAATCTCACAAATGCTGATTGGTCTTGGCAGGATACGGCTGCCGTCATTGCAGTACAGCGCTACAAACTGTCCCGGTTTTGCTGTTTTTGCCGCATTGGTCTGAATCCACATACTGTAAATGTCTAAAGATATTTCTTCCTGGCTGATAATGACCGCTTTCTCTTTTATTTTTTCTGACATAGTTTCTCTCTCTCTACACTTTCTTATTTATTTTGCACAAAAAAGCCTTTATTTTAGCCATTTGTGCAATGGTTGATAAAGTCACAAACAATGATAAGCATTCATTAATGGGCGAAAACTGTGTCATTTCAGTTGCAATGCACTTCG
>CASEML010000138.1 GCA_949289145.1 uncultured Eubacteriales bacterium
AGACAACACTCCGGTAAACTAACTGCCAACTGCGACTAAGACTCTTCGGAAAGCCGTCGAGCCTAAGTCTTCGTAGGCAGTGGATTTTACCTCCGTTAAAAGCGTCTCTGAATTGCCCTCTCAGGGATTTCCGGCACCACTCATTGGTTGTTTGTGACTGCATCAAGTACAAACAATCAATAATACTATATTATAATATAGGGTCTATATGTATTAATTTATTCATTATTGGCTGCGATGCACAGCCCATGACAGGCACAGGAGCTTCCTAAGCATGCATTCAAGAGGCGTTTTTAGTGGAGGTGAAATCCATCTCTTAGTAAGCACTTAATGAAGAGCCTTCGGGCGATGAATTTAGTGCGTCTTAGAGATTAGTTCACCGGAACGTTGTCTCGCCTGCTTAGGAAGCTCCTATGCCTGTCATGGGCGTCCCCCAACCAATAATCCTGAACTATAACAAATTAATTTATAACTGACCTCTCAACCGTTTTGCAGCCTCCACCATATTTCTGAGGCTGGCATCTGTTTCCGGAATTCCTCTTGTTTTCAGACCGCAGTCGGGGTTTACCCATAGTTTATTTTTGTCAATTTTGGTAAGCATTTTCTTTAAGGCTTCTGCTATCTCCTCCACCGACGGTACTCTTGGGGAATGGATGTCATATACTCCCGGGCCTACCTCTGTTTCGAAGCCGTTTTGCTGAATGGCATCCAGGATAGTTAATTTGGAACGGGATGCTTCAAAGGAGATTACATCTGCATCCATGTTATCAATATCCTGAATAATATCATCAAACTCACTGTACCAGTCGCTTTTACGGATTGGGAGTTTTTCTTTTAAGGCTGCCTCGTCAATCTGAATTATATTGATACCTGCTTTCTCCAGATTAAGCACTTCCTCACGAATCGCTATACCAATCTGGTATGCCATTTCCTTTAAAGAAATATCTTCCCGTGGGAAGGACCAGTTTAAAATGGTTACTGGATCTGTCAACATGCCTTTTACAGGTCTTTTAGTCAAGCTTTGTGCATAAGATGAGTATTCCACTGTGGTTGGATGAATCCTTTTTATATCACCAAATATAATCGGCGGTTTTACACATCTAGTACCATAAGACTGTACCCATGCCTTTTCTGTAAATACATAACCTGCCAAATTTTCTCCAAAGAATTCCACCATATCATTTCGTTCATACTCACCGTGAACTAATACATCAATATCCATTTCTTCCAGTTTTTCAATACATTCTTTGATCAATCCGAAAACCTGCTTATCGTATGCAGCCTTGTCAATATCTCCTCGTCTATAGCTGGTTCTGTTTTTCTTTACCTGCTGCGTTTGTGGGAAAGAACCAATGGTAGTTGTGGGAAGCAACGGAAGGTTATAAGTTTTTTTCTGTATTTCTTCCCGTTGTTTACGCTCTGGAGTTCTGACAAAAATATCCTCTGATAGTCCAGCCACTTTATTTTTTACTTCCTGATCCTGATAAAGTCTTTCCTTAACGAATACCTGTTTGTTATCCAAGTATTCTTTTTGTACCTGATAATCATCACATTCGGTCAGTACACTGAGTTCCTGCAGTTCCAAAAGTTTTTCTACTGCAAAAGCAAAATGCTGTTTTACCTCTGGTTTTAGTTTCTCTTCATAGGTCAGTGTATATGGCACGTGAAGCAAGGAACAGGACGTGGATACTACAATGTTTTCTGCATGTTTCTTGATTTCTTCTAATAGCTGAAGGATTTTTTCATAATTGCTCTTCCAGATATTCTTTCCGTTCACCACACCTGCAAAAAGCACTTTTTCTTTTGGAAAGCCATGCTGCTTAAGTAATTCCATGATTTTGCGTCCTTCGATAAAATCCAGACCGATTCCGTCAAAATCTAACTTTAATATATCTCCATAGCAGTCTCTGATATCGCCAAAATAAGTCTGTAATTCTGTTTTCACATTTCCTTTGTGCTGTAAGATATGGTTATATAATACTTCTACCAGAGAAATATCTTCCTTGGTCATATCCGTTACCAGTGCAGGTTCGTCAAACTGTACCCACTCTGCACCCAGTTTATTAAACTTTGTCATAATGGCTCCATAAGCCTTACGGATATCCTGTACAAATTCAGATGTTTTCCTGCTCTAACGTGCATACCGGACGGTCGGCGGCATCGTAGATTGTCCGGATAGTTCCACCCTCCGGCAGTTGGATAAATGTAAGGTTGCCTGCTTCATCATAACCGTACCGGGTGATTCCATTGCGGTCACTGCTGCTGCCATTTTCTTTTGAACTGCATAGTTCCTCTTTCTTTATTAATCTTCCAGCCCTGTCATAGGTATAAGATACTTTCCTTTCTACCCCCTGTGCGTTAATCAACTGTGTTTCCCTGGTTCGGTTGTTTCTGAAATCATAGGCATAGGTAACTTTTGCCCCTGTTCCGTCTTCCACACTAATCAGGCGGTTCTGTTTGTCATATTTCTTGTGGATACAAAGGAATCTGTGAGGATATTCCAACAGTTTTACTGCTTCCAAGCCTTTGCGTTCTTCTATAATGTTTCCTGCATTGTCATACAGATACTGGGTTACACGGTAACTGCTGTTTTGGTTTTCCTGACTGTCTGGCGGATTTTTCTGAACTGCTTCGTCTTTTTGCTCCTCCTTTTCTTTGCCTTC
>CASEML010000139.1 GCA_949289145.1 uncultured Eubacteriales bacterium
CAAATCCAGCCTTTCTGGAACGGAATAAGCATATCTTCTGGTAAACACACTGGGACGTTCTCTCATATCAATCGTATAACAATAAGTCTTTTCCACCGCATCATAACGACTATGGAAGGTTTCCTCTACCGCCGCTAGAGATAATACTCTAATATCCTCTGGTAACAGTTCATTACATTCCCTCACAAAATTTTCTGCTTGCTGTTTGTGACTTGTATGAAAATTAGCAGTTTGCCCCAAAGCATGTACGCCAGCATCTGTCCTCCCCGAAGCTATCACTTTTATCTTTTCATTACACATATTACTGATACATTCTTCCACAGTTTCCTGAATGGTAAGCCTTCCCTGCTGCTTCTGCCATCCCTCAAAGCGCCCGCCATCATAACTAAGGATAATTTTATAATTATACTTCATTTTTCTCTCCTGACTTTAAAATTTCTGTTCATTTTACCATAATTGTGATAAAATAGCACTATCTGTTAATTAATTTTAAGGGGGATAACTATGGCAAAATTAATGCTGATAGATGATGATAAGGAAGTTCTTACCATTAATCATAAATATTTCCAGAAAAAAGGATATGAAGTGTCCACTTATGTTTCTGCCGCACAGGCAATCAATGCGCTTAAAAAAGTACAGCCTGATTGCATTATACTAGATGTTATGCTGCCTGAATTAGATGGGTTTCATGCCTTTCCAAAAATCCGTCAAGTCACAAAAGCTCCTGTTATTTTTTTAACAGGGCGCACAGACGAAAATGATAAAATAAACGGCCTTCTTTTGGGAGCGGATGATTATATGGTAAAGCCTTACAGCTTGCGGGAATTAGAAGCACGTATTATGGTACAACTACGGAAAAATAATCATTCTTTATCAAAAAAACATTTGGAATTTTCACTGCTTTCCATTGATGTAACTTCCCATAAGGTCTTTTATAATGAAACGGAAGAAATCATTTTGTCCAACCGTGAATATGAATTCTTATATCTTTTAGCCACTCATCCAAGAGAAACATTAACTTTTTCTTTTATTGGAGAATCTCTGTGGGGAACTTATTCAGATTCTGACCGCCGTACCATAATGGTCATAGCAAGCAGACTTCGCAAAAAAATATGTTCATACACCGGATTGGAAAATATTATTGAAACAGTTTGGTCACAAGGTTACAAATTCATTCCAAAGCAATAGGAGGTACTTATGCGCAAAAAAACTTCTTTTCCAAAACCTGAACTAAATACAGAAGACTTATCACTGGCTTTATACAATGTCACCCAAAAATTGGAGCGCGCCAATGCACTGTTAGAGAAAACACAACAGGAAAAAAATCTGCTATTTGCAAATATTTCCCATGACCTCCGCTCTCCCATTACTGCTCTCCGCAACTCCATTGAATACCTTCTTTCTTTGGAGAACGTGGAAAAGGCAGAATTAGATGCTTCTCTGCACTTAATGGAACAGCGAAGCATCTATCTTGAGAACTTAATCGACGATGTATTTCTGCTTTCTTCTATTAATGTAAACGAAAATATGTTTCATTACGAAACCTTGAACCTGACTTTTCTTTTAGAGGACTTCTATTTTACACAGTTAGAAGACGGCAAATATGAACAACGAAATCTACTGCTGGATGTGGCAGAAGATTTCGAATGCATGGTATCTGTTGATTCTAAGATGCTATTGCGGGTATTGGATAATTTGTTCACAAACGCCTTAAAGTATTCTCACGAAGGTTCTTCTATTACCCTCTCCGCCTATAAAGATACACATTCCGCCCACGTTTTGGTAAAAGACACAGGAATCGGAATTGAAACTGAGCATCTGTCAAAGATTTTTGATACCTCATATATGGTAGAAAGTGCCAGAACTCCATCTTCCTCCACTGGAACAGGTCTTGGCCTTTCTATTGTCAAAGCAATTGTGGAACATTTCGGAGGAAGCATTTGGTGTGAAAGTGTTGTGTCTAAAGGAAGTACTTTTCATTTCACTATACCTCTGAAAAAATAACAAAATATTTATTCGAACTCAATAAAACCATTTTCTTTCAGTGTTGCCATAAAATCCTGCACTGACTTTTTACAAACCTCTTCTTCCACATCATAAATTTCCATCAGTCCCGCAACAATTTCTTTCACACTAATACCATCTTTTAACATTTCCCAAATTTCATTAGCAGAACCTTTTAACATAAAATATTTTCCTGTTTCAAAGTCAATCATTACCTTTTCCCCAGCAAGTTCTGAAACCTCCGGTCTTTTTAAAATCTTCACTTTCTTTTCCATAAAATCCCTTATTCCTTTCTATTCATGACTATAATTTCCGCATTTTTTCTTTCGTCCCTCCCCCTATGCTTTCTTACTTAGAAAGCCCCCTTTCCGGTAAAAATCTGTAAAACTGTCCGCAACATGATCTTAAAATCAATAAACACATCCCAACAGTCAATATATTGTGTATCTAACTCCACTATTTCATCAAAATCTGTAATTGTACTTCTTCCGCTTACCTGCCACATTCCGGTAATTCCCGGTTTTATACTGATTCTTCTCCAATGTCTTCTTTCATACTGTTCTACTTCATCAATTGTCGGCGGTCTGGTGCCCACCAGTGACATATCCCCAAACAATACATTAAAGAACTGAGGCAGTTCATCAATGCTTGTTTTACGAATAAACTTTCCTACTTTTGTTATTCTAGGGTCATCTTTCATTTTAAACATAAAATTGCTGTCCATTTCATTCTGGTGCATCAGCTCCTGTTTCCTTTTTTCCGCATCAATACACATACTCCGAAATTTATACATATTAAAATTTCTTCCATTCATTCCAACTCGTTTCTGTTTAAAAATAACCGGTCCCTTGGAATCAATTTTAATGGCCAATGCCGTCACTAGCATAAACGGCGAAAACAAAATAATTCCCATAAGAGAACCTACAATGTCAATAATACGTTTAAAAGCTCTTGCCCCAGCATTTAAAGACACCGTATGATATGTAATAACAGGATAGGTACCAACACTGCTCACAAAGCTTTGAGCCGCCCCTCCACTATATGCATTCATAATAACCATTGCAGTAATCCCCATTTCCACACACATATTAATGTATGGCTGCACATCAATAGTATCACCGTACTGACGTTGCATAATATAAATCTGATCCACTGCATATTCATGAATTATATCTTCCAGTTCCTTAATATTTCCCAAATAATCTTCTGATTCATTCTCCTCCAAAGAAACGTAACCGATAATAGATACTTCCGTATTGCTTTTTTCCAAGAATCGAACGAATTTTTCATATCTGTCAATATGTCCAATCAATATTGTCCGACGCTTTATCATTATTTTTTTCTTTAATACATAATGATCAAAAAATGCACTAAACAAAAGTGCCACATAGCAAAAAATCAAAAATGTCAGATAAAATCCCCGGTCAATTTCTTGTTGTTTTCCCCACAAAAGAAGTGTTGACACCACAGCTGTTGCAATCAAAAATGACTTAGTAACCCTTCTAAAGAAGCGATCTGCATAAAAGAATGTAGTTGTATTATAGATTCGTTCATTTTTCCCCGATAAAATATAAATTGCCAAAAAAGATATGATGATAATGAAATATCCGTTTCTAAAAAAGCCAATTCCTATACCAGAAACAAAAGAAGCTAATAAAAATGCAAGTGTGGCAAACACAATATCACAACTTATGTATAATAAATTAGTATTTGCGTCTTTATTAAATCTCCCCATATTTTTCTCCTTCCTTTTATTTCCATTATAGAATATTACGTTATAATATATATAATTTAAAAACCTGCGAATATTCTAAAACCTTTCTCTTATTATAATATAATTATCCTAAAAAAGATATCCTATTTTTAAATTTCAGCTCAATTACTAATTTTAAGTAACCTTCTTGATTTTTTCCATTCATTTTTTCTTCCCCCTTATATTTTCTGCATAATTCTCTTATTCTCAATTTTAATCTCTCTGTCGCAATAATCCAGAACAGACCTTCTATGAGTAATCAAAAGGCATGTTGGTCTTGGTATTAATTTACGAATCCCTTCTAATACTTCTAATTCTGTCTTTTCATCCAAAGAGGAGGTTGCTTCATCCAATATCAGAATAGGCGCTTTTCTCACAACTGCCCTGGCAATAGCTATCCTCTGTGCCTGTCCCTCTGAGATTCCATAGCCTTTCTCTCCTATCACAGTGTTTATCCCCTCTGGCAGTTCCTGTACAAACTCATAAGCAGCTGCAATCTTTAATGCCCGTTCAATTTCAGCCTCCGTTGCTTCCTGATTTCCCATCAAAACATTGTCTCTGATGGTGCCGCTAAACAAAGTATTTCCTTGAGGTACATAAGACAAAAATTTTCTACTGCCTGCATTTGCCATTATATGTTCTCCCTGCTTGTTATAAAACTCAATCTCTCCGCTTTTTCCTTCCAGAAATGCCATCATCAAGCGAATCAATGTTGTCTTTCCGATTCCGGATTCTCCAATAATGGCTACGAACTCTCCCGCTTTGATGTTAACCGAAATATCTTCTAATACATTTTCTTCTGTATATCCAAAGGTAAGATTTCTTACTTTCACCCCCATATCCTGCTGTTTTATTTCCTGATTTTCATAGTTTTCTTTTTCTATATTCTGCAATTCCATTACACGTCCAGTAGATGCAAAAATAGATACTAATTTTGGTATATTCTCCGCCAACTGCATAATCGGTGACTGAATTCTTCCCACCAATGTGAGGAACAATGCCATTGTACCATAACTGATACTCCCGTCTGCCACTTTATAAGCTCCCAAAGAAAGGGCTGCTATATAGCCGGTTTGGAAGGACATCGCCATAATATTGGAACTTACAATCCCCATATTTGCTTTTTTTCTTACCCAAAAAAAACGTTCTTCCCTAAGCCGAATCAATCTGCTGACAGAATATTTTTCATTGCAAAAGGCCTTTACAATCAGCAGATTACTAATACTTTCCTGTAGAAATGAACGATAAGCTGCTTCAGACTCTAATACTTTTACCTGTAATTTTTTTAACTTTCGTCCTAATATGTAACATGTTACTGCTGCAACCGGTGCGATGAGCAACGAAAGAACCGCCAACGCCGGTTCATAATAATATAGTACGAAAAACATGATCAATAATTCTATTACCAAACGAAATATATTGGGAATAGTATAAATGATGCCATTGGAAATATTTCCAGCATCACTTGTCATTCTTGTCATCATGTCACCTGAGTGATACTTTTTAATATCAACCCATGCTGACTCAATGATCTTTTGATATAAATTTTTCCGAATTCCAAAAGAAAATTTTTCCTCCAATACCACAGAAACAAAAGAGGACACCGCAGAAAACATCAAATTAATCATTATCATTATCATGTAAACTACAATAGCCTTAACGACTAGGCTGCCACCAGTTGCCGAATCAATAATATTTTTGGATACAATTGCCAGTTCCGCCGATATCAGTGAACAAATTACATTCATAGTAAAAATCAGCAGAATTTGCGGCATATACGGAAGAGAATATTTCACAAGCCACTTAATATATCCGGACTCGATATTGTAGCTTTTTATTTTCTGTATAATTTTTTTCATGGATACTCCTATTTTCAGTGTTTAATTTAATACTTTTTTCATC
>CASEML010000140.1 GCA_949289145.1 uncultured Eubacteriales bacterium
ATTAGATAATCCATTAAAATTAAGTCTGCATTCTTTTCCTCCAAAAATTTTAAACCAATATCCCCAGAATTTGCAATGGACACCCGAAAAGCCTCCTCTAACCAAAGCTTGATGGATTTTAAAAAGACAGGATCATTGTCAATGACAAGTATATCTCTCTTATATACATCCATCTGCAATTTTTCTCTGCACCGGCAGTCTAAAATCGCCTCCAAAGATAACACAAAATTATTCAGACTTATCGGGCGCTTTACCTCAATGCACATTTCCATGCATGCCTCTTTCTTAAACTCACCGCATTCCTCTTCGGTTCCCAAAAGTATTAATTCACTGTTCAAAAAATTTTCCTGCTTCAGAATATGTATTACAGCTTGAATGTCTGCTTTTTTCATTTGGTTCAGATAGCACACAATATACTGCGGCTGAAATATTTTTATTGTTTCTGAAATTTCCGTTTCTTCAATTACTGCAATCTCAGAATACAACATAATATCCAATTTTTCCTTTAAAATCCTTCTCTGATGCAAAAATTTAGCGATTACTAATAATTTTTTCTCCATGTTAAGTACCCTTTTCCCCTTTGCAAAATACCCCTGCCGCACTGACAAGGGTATTTTGACTCTTTCATTATATATACTTATTATTATTTCTTAATTAAAAGTGATTTTCCAGTCATTTCAGCAGGCTGTGTCATTCCCATTATTTCAATTAACGTTGGTGCAATATCTGCCAAACATCCGCCTTCACGTAATGTATAGCTTTCATCATAGTTTACAAGAATAAATGGCACCGGATTTGTTGTATGCGCTGTAAAAGGCTCACCAGTTTCATAGTCTACTAACTGTTCCGCATTTCCATGGTCAGCGCAGATAAACATAACGCCGTCCACTTCTTTGATCGCCTCCACTGCTTTTCCGACACACTCATCTACCGCTTCCACTGCCTTAATTGCAGCCGCTTCCACACCCGTATGCCCTACCATATCAGGGTTGGCAAAGTTAATAATGATCACATCATATTTGTCCGATTTAATAGCTGCAACTAACTTGTCACAAACTTCATAAGCACTCATTTCAGGCTTTAAATCATAAGTTGCAACTTTCGGAGATTTTACTAAGATTCTGTCCTCTCCTTTGTTTGGTTCTTCCACACCACCATTGAAGAAAAACGTAACATGGGCATATTTTTCTGTTTCTGCAATTCTTGCCTGTATTTTTCCATTTGCTGCTAAGAACTCTCCAAAGGTATTTGTAATAGATACCTTATGGAATGCCACTTCTTTATTTGGAATCGTAACATCATATTCAGAGAAACATACAAATATAGTATCCATTCTCTTTTCTCTGGCAAATCCATCAAAATCATCCGCACAGAAAGCTCTTGTAATTTCTCTGGCTCTGTCTGGTCTGAAATTATAGAAGATAACAGAATCTTTATCTGCAACAGTAGCTACCGGTACATCATTTTTCATAATTACAGTTGGCAACACAAATTCATCTGTCTTATCTGCTGCGTAAGAATCTGCTACAGCCTGTACGGCATCTTCAGCCTTTTCTCCAGTACCTTTTACCATTGCATTGTAAGCAAGCTCCACTCTGTCCCAGCGGTTATCTCTATCCATCGCATAGTAGCGTCCCATAACAGATGCAATTTCACCTACACCCATTTCTTTCATTTTTTCTGCTAATTCTGCCACGAAATCTTTTCCTGATGCAGGAGGTGTGTCGCGTCCATCTAAGAAACAGTGTACATATACTTTCTTTAAACCTTCACGTTTTGCCAATTCTAACAGACCATATAAATGTGAATTATGGCTGTGAACACCGCCATCCGATAATAGACCGAACAAATGCAGTGCAGAATCATTGGCTTTTACGTTGGCAACAGCCTTTAATAATGCTTCATTTTTGAAAAAGTCACCATCCTGAATTTCTTTTGTAATTCTGGTAAGTTCCTGATATACAATGCGTCCGGCACCCATATTTAAGTGGCCAACTTCAGAATTACCCATCTGTCCTTCCGGAAGCCCCACTGCCATACCACTGGCATTTCCTTTCACAAAAGGATATTCTTTCATTAAAGAATCCATAACAGGGGTTTTGCCCAGGGCAACTGCATTTGCCTGATCTTTTTCATTTAAACCATATCCATCAAGAATCATTAAAACTGTAGGTTTCTTACTCATTTTTTTCTCCTTATCTTTACTTCTTCTATTTTTACTAAATTTTATACAACTTGACAGTGAATATTATACAAAGATTCCTGTTTATTTTCAAGTAGTTTCCCAAATCTGACTTAAGAAATTTTATCACCCATTTACATTACAGTATGTGACGCCAGCTAAATAATTAATAATTTCACCTCCTATCATTTTCTCCACATTATGAACAATGCAACTACATTTTAACTTACGTGATGTAAAAGACTATATTTTTGTGCAATTTTCAAAAACTTTATTTAACAAATTTTAATAAATTTGATTTTTGAAAAAATGTAACAGAAATGTTATAATAAGCGTAGCTTGTAATTATTATAGCAAACTTTGAAGACTTGTTTCGCTCATTATATTCAGAGCTCAAGTCTTCTTTTTTTAATAAATCCTATTGAAAAAACTAAACTATTTATCCAAAATTGCGAACTTTTTAATATTTTATATTACATGTTTTAAATTGTATATTATGCCAGTTGGCAATAATATAAATAAATGAAAGATGGTGAAACTATGAAGAGAGTTAAAGCAGCTTGTATCACACAGACATTGCATTTCATGTTGAAAGAAGATTATGCACATGATTATGCGGTAAAAATGGTTCAGCAAGAGGTTCAAAAGTATAAAGAGCAGCTTGACAGAAACAAAACCAAGTACAAACTTCTTTCTGAAGAAGTTCAGGACGATGGTTCCGTTGTAATTGAAATCAAAAAGCAGTATAACACTTCTCCTACCGGAAACTATCTTGATTAAACAAAAGACCATTCAATCGGTAAGATTACCGAACTTGAATGGTCTTTTTATTTCTTTTCAACTATTTGTTGTAGTTTACGATATCACCAAATTCAGCCTTAAGAGAAGCTCCTCCCACAAGACCTCCATCAATGTTTGGTTTTGCAAATAATTCCGGTGCTGTCTTAGCATTTACAGAACCGCCGTACTGAATACGGATTTCTGCTGCTGTTGCATCGTCATATACTTCTGCGATACATGCACGGATTGCTGCACATACTTCTTCTGCCTGATCTGCTGTAGCTGTTTCGCCTGTTCCGATTGCCCAGATTGGCTCGTAGGCAATTACTGCTGTCTTTGCCTGATCCGCTGTTACGTTCTGGAATGCAATCTTAATCTGCATACGGATCCAGTCAATGTAAATTCCCTGCTTTCTCTGAGTTAAAGATTCTCCACAGCAGATAATTGGTGTAATACCGTGTTCGAAAGCTTTTAACACTTTCTTATTTACTGTTTCATCTGTTTCTGCGAAATATTCACGTCGTTCAGAATGTCCTAGCACTACATATTTCACACCTGCATCCACAAGCATTGCCGGTGCAATTTCGCCGGTGTAAGCACCGCTTTCTTCAAAATACATATTTTCAGCACCGATGTTAATATTG
>CASEML010000141.1 GCA_949289145.1 uncultured Eubacteriales bacterium
CCGCTTAGAAAAGCGTGCCAGAAAAATTTTTAAAATGTGCCGTAAAAAACAACCGGAACTGCGGGCACAATATAGAAATGCTGCAAGGGAATTTACCTCCTTGGAATTTTGGGAAAAATATCTTGGAATTTAACCGATTGATATGGATGGAAGGAAAATTAAAATGAAGATATTGCATATTTTATCTCGTTTGAAGGCGGAGGGAAAGTATAAACTGGACACAGCAAGGCTTCAACAATTACAAAAAAGAAAAGCAACTGTGGAAGTGGTTCCGGAGCATCGGTGCAGCGGTTGCGGCTGCTGTAAAAATGTCTGTCCGGTGGATGCAGTGACACTGGAGGAAAATGAATTTGGCTATCTGCTGCCGCAGGTAGAACGAGAAAAATGTATTAGATGTGGATTATGTCTAAACCGCTGTCCCGGAGTGAAAAAAACCATTACCGATTCCCAGGAACTTCCAAAGGCTTATGCGGTATGGGCGCAGGATCAGGTGCGAAAAGTAAGCTCCTCTGGAGGTATGTTTACTCTGCTGGCACAGAGGATATTAGAGCAAAATGGTATGGTTTTTGGGGCTGCCTTCACCAAAGATTTGGAAGTGGAGCATATCGGAATTGAAACGGAAGAAGAACTTTACAAACTTCGGGGAGCAAAATATGTGCAAAGCGATACGGGACTTGTCTATCGAAAGGTGAAAGAAGCCTTAACGGCTGGCAGACCGGTACTTTTTTCCGGTTGCCCTTGTCAGGTGTCATCACTAAGAAATTTTCTTGGAAAAGAATATCCACAGTTGTTGACGGCAGATTTGGTATGCCATGGCGTACCTTCCCGTATGGTGTACCGAAAATATTTAGAAGAAGTATATGGAAAAGATACCATCGAAAGCTTTTCTTTCAGAACAAAGGAAAAGGGGTATAGCTGCACTGTGCTGGAAGTGAAATTAAAAGATGGAAGAACACTTTATCCCAGCTTAAAAGATAATGACCCCTATGAAAAAGTATTTCATGGTTCTTATGCTTTGAGAAAAGCCTGTATAAACTGCAAGTTTGCTGAGATTCCAAGGCAGGGAGACGTGACGATTGGAGATTACTGGGGTGTCAGTTTGTACGATGAAAAGTTAAATGATGGAAAAGGAACCTCAGTTGTGTTGGTGAACAATAAAAAGGGCGAACAGGTTCTAAATGAAATCGGGCATGAGGCAAAACTGATCCAAGAAACACCATTGGAAGTAGCAAAAAGAAAGAATCGTTTTGGGGCATATGTGCCGGTGCCGAAGGTAAGAGAGGAATTTTTGGCGGAGGCGGCTGAAAACGGATTTTTAGAAGCAGAGAGAAAGTTTTTGAAGTAGATAAAGAAATGGAAAGAGAAAAGAATGAATTTAGGACAATTGAATATCTTGTAGTCTTTTTATTGGCTCTTATACCAAGACGTATTTTTATTGCACTGCATCATCAGCCGTTTCGCACACCCATGGATGAAATGGTCACATTGTCTTCAGCGGCCTTTGGCGCCGGTTATGATTGGACTTCATTGGTGATCAATGCAAAACATTATTATGGTGGAGGCTTCACGATTCTTTTTAGCCCATTGTTAAAGATGGATATGGATTCCACAAGTATTTTTTGCATAATATTATGTGTATATGCTGTAATGCAGAGTATTTCTGCTCCGATTTCCTGTTATATTACAAAAAAGTACCTAAAAATATCCAAAAGAACACATTTGTATCTAATTTCTTTAGTATGCTCATATTTGGTCGTAGCGCGGACTCAAACTACCTTAAATGAACATGCGTTAATAGGAATCACATGGATTTTATGGCTTCTTTTGTGCAAGCTTGTGGAATACGAGGAGCATTATGGAAAGAAGGCATTTTATACGGTATTGTTGTTTCTGCTTATGTCCTATGCACTGACCATACACGAAAGAACAAAAATGTTTTGGATTGCCATTGTTATCATAACAATATGCTATTATTTGTTCCGGAAGAAATGGCTGGTTGCAAAAGTACCGGCAGTAATTTCGGGATTTTTAGGATATTATGGTGCCGGAAAATTTGTGGACTGGATCAAGAAAAGTGTGTGGCTGTGGCAGGAGGGGGAAGCACTGACAAATACGGAAGTAAGTATTGATATTACGAAGGATATGCTTACACAGCCAGAATTTTATCAAGGAATTCTATCCACTATTGTAGGACAGATTCATACAAGCTTTACATTTACTTGTGGTTTAACAGCCATTGCACTTGTGATTGCATGGAGTGTTTTTTGGGCATATGTAAAAGGCGTCAAAGTGAAACAAGAGCCGTGGACGGAAGCAAAAAACTCCTATATGAAATATTTGCTGGTTTCTATTGTATTCTTTGGCCTGTGCATTGCAGGAACTATTTTTGCACAAAGCCTTACATGGTCAGGCAAGGTTTTAAGCGCCTTGAACGGCGGCAGCAGCTATGGCTTCAAAGCATATACCTATATCCGGTATTATGGTATCTACTTAGGACCTTTCTTCCATGCAGTTCTTATGTTTATTTATTTTCGTATAGAGGAATTGCAGGGAAAATTTGAATGGTGTATTCGGGTTTTTGTATGGGTAGAATTTTTGTTTTTATTTATGGTATTTTTGTATATTGCTCCAAATAATGTGGCAGCTGAAGTATATTGGCCCTTTGCTTTATGGAATAAGCTTAGGGGAGATGGGGTAAGATTCTATGTGTATTTAATAGGAGTTGCCATCTCAACAGTTATATTTTTAATCTCTTTATATTTATTTCAAAAGAAAAAGTACAGTATTTATCTTGGAATGTTTTTCGCAATTTTATTATTTCAATATGGCTGGAATGCTTATTACTGGGATGGAAATTATATGGATAATTACGAAGACAGAACAGATGCAGGCTATGAATTTATTAAAAATCTGGAAGAAGACGGCTTTGAAGTCCCTCAGGAAATTTATGTGAAATCCACTGCTTCCATGGGACAGGACCCTGCTTATGTGTATCAGATGCTCTTAAAGGAATATAAATTAATTCCCGAAGTTCCCGATCCTTCCACAGAGAAGGTTCTTGTGTTATGCAATGAGGCAGGGATAAGGAAAGTCCAGAAAAAAAAGTATAAAATTTACATTTTGGATGATAATGAATTTATTGCTACTAATTGGAATGAACTTTTAGAGTATATTGAAGAAAAGGGATTGGAAGAATATAATGCTTTAGGTCAGTAGGAGGAAGCATGGCGAGATTACTAGAAAATAAACATAAGTTAGGCGACAGGGTTAATGGTGTCATATGCGGAATCAATGCAGTTGGTTCCCAAATTGCTGAAAATGTAAAAGAATATGGAAAGGAACGGCTGTATCGGTTAGATTGTGGCAGCAAGAATAAAAAAAACAGAGAGATTTCAAAAAATAATATTGATTATAAGAAAGGAAAAAGTGTTGCAGCTTTAAAAGAAAATGCCTGTACAGGGTGTGGTGCATGTGTATCAGTATGTCCCTATGGTGCCATAGAGATTAAGGAAAACAGGGATGGCTTTTGGGTGGCCAAAGTAAACCATGATAAATGTACAGAATGTGGCAGGTGTAGTGCAATATGTCCTGCCATTCATTTTCACTGTGCCGGGACAAAGCAGCCAAATTGTTATGGTGCTATGGCGGTGGATGAGATTAGAGAAAAAGGCTCCTCCGGGGGTGTTTTTGAAGTGCTTGCGCGGGAGATGTTATCGCAGGGAGGTTATGTGTGCGGTGCTTCCGCCAAAAGTCTTACCTGTGTAGAACACGAGATTATAGACGATATCCAGGATATTGGGAGAATGCGGAAGGCAAAATATGTGCAGAGCAGAGCATATTTTATCTATCCTGAAGTAAAAAAATTGTTAGAAAATAATGAGAAAGTATTATTTTCCGGCACACCTTGTCAGGTGGCGGCATTGCATAATTACCTGGGAAAATCATATGAGAATTTATGTACCATTGATTTAATTTGTAAGGGTGTACCCTCACTGAAAATTTTTCGAAAATATTTGTGGGAGCTGGCAAAGAAAATCGGTAAAGAAATACGGAATGTGGATTTTCGCAGCAAATGGATTTTTGGATGGCAGCCCGGTATGAAAGCGGAATGTAAGGATAATTCTATTTTTGCAGAAAACATGGCGTGTAATGTGTATCTACAGGCGTATGAAAACAGACTGATAACCCGCCCGTCCTGCGATGAATGCAAATATGCCACACTGCCAAGGCAGGGGGATATTTCTCTGGGTGATTTCTGGAATGTGGGAAAGTATAAAGAAGAGTTAGATGACGGCAAGGGTACTTCCCTTTGTCTAGTGAACACGCCTAAGGGAAGCAGGTTATATGATGCCATCGCAGATAAGCTGCAGGTGAATAAAAAGGTTCCGCTGAGAGTAGCAAAAAAATGCAATAGAGCGGTTTATATGGGTGAAAAAGCTAACCCATTGAGAAAAAGATTTTTTGAAATGGTTCCTAATGCTTCCATTGAGAAAGCAGTTGATTATACCTTGAATGATAAATATGACACAGCCTTATTAGGACTTTGGTATGGCAGAAATTATGGAAGCATGATGACTTATTACGCTCTAAATCGTGTAATCCAAAGATTGGGACTGTCTGTCTTGATGATTGAGGATCCAAACATGCATTTTTATGAGAATGTAAATGGAAGAACCCATCCTAAAAAATTCGGGCAGAAGTACTATAATATCAGTAAAGCATACCCTCTGTCAGAACTTAATAAGTTAAATGAAAAGTGCGATACTTTTATTCTTGGCTCAGATCAGTTATGGAATTACCATTTAAGCAAGAAATATGATCAAATGTATTATTTGGATTTTGTTTCGGATAATAAGAAAAAAATTGCTTATGCGACATCTTTTGGTGCGGCAAAATATAATGGACCTAGTGGTGTAAAACATTTAATAAATACAAATTTAAAAAGATTTGATGCAATTTCTGTACGAGAGGATTATGCAGTAGACATCTGCAGGGATACTTTTGGCATTGAAAGTGTTCAAGTGCTGGACCCAGTGTTTGTATGTGAATATGAGGAATATGAAAAGGTAATAGAGGATGCCGCTCCTCAGGAAAGTGAAAAGTTTATTTTTTGCTATATATTGGACCCTACATCAAAAAAAGGGAAAATGCTTGCAGATTTGTATAAAAAATATAATACTAAGTTGGATGTTGTATTGGACGAGCCGCCTTGGAATTACAAGATGAACCGGGAGAAATTTGAGCTTCCCGATCAGCAGGGAATAGAATTTAGGAAAAATGTATCGGTACAGGAATGGCTGTGGTTCTTTAAAAATGCGGAATACATTGTGACGGATTCCTTTCATGGAGCGTGTTTTTCTATTATATTTAAGAAGAAATTTCTTGTAATACGAAATAATAAACGTGGTGGTTTGCGCTTTACTTCCCTGTTAGAAGGATTTGACATGATGGATCGTCTGGTTGAGTCGGAAGAATCAGTAGTGAAAACAGATAAATTATTGCAGCCAATCGATTATGGTAAAGTATATGAAATAATGAAAAAAGAAAAACAAGAATCTGTGGAATGGCTAAAAAATGCGTTGTTTTCTACCAAAAAAGTGAAAAATTACATGGCATATGGGATTCAAGAGGACAGGTAGAAAGAAAAGATTGATTCAGGGATAGAAATACATTATAATGAAAGATATGAATTTTTTTGAAAAGAAAGGATGATAGGGGAAGAAATGGAGCAGAATAAGATAAAAAGAAAAGAAGTACTATATATGGGACTTATGTATGCGGCACTTCTGCTATTTAAGTTGATTTTTGTCATTGGAAACCGCAGTTTTCCTATTATTTCAGACGAATTTAACTATGAATTCATGAGCTGGCAGTTGACAGAAAGAGGGATTTATGATTCTTCCCATTATCCGCTGCTTTATCCGCTTTTGATGGCACCGGCACATTTGTTTGGTGATAATTCATATTTTGTAATGAAGGTATTAAATGCAATTTATTCTTCTTTTGTACCAGTGATTACATATAAGATATGTCGCTTGTATGTGGAAGAAAAGCCCAGCCTTGCATGCTCCATTTTTACGATGGTAATTCCGTATCAGTACATTATACCTATGTGTTTAATGAGCGAAAATGTATATTTTCCGTTATTTTTATTGGCAATCTATCTCTTTTTACGATCATATAAAAAGAATGTATATGAGGATATTGCAGCCGCTGTTTCGGTTGGACTGCTTATGTTGACCAGACATATTACCTTATCATTGATACCGATATTTGCACTTTTCTGGTTTATAAAACAGATGGGAAAAAAGGAAAAGTTCGCAAAGATTATTTTGAGAGGTCTGGGTATTTGCGTTGGGATTGTGGTGGTTTACTCTCCGTGGCTTATTACAAAGCTAATGCAGGGACATACATTGAAAAGTATCGTGGGGTTTGGAGTTGCATCAAACACCAATCCGGAACAGCTTACACTGCCAAGATTTGGGCTTTCCTTTGCCTATTATTTCTTTTACGTGGCACTGATGGCGGCTCCGTTTTTAGGAGTGTTGGTAAAATCGGTGAGGGCAATAGATATAAAGAAGAATGAAAGACTTAGCAGCTATAATCAGTTATGGTTTTTGTTAATGGGGCTGATAGGAATGCTGGTAATTGCAAGTACACGTCATTCATGGAGAGTATATTATAACTATCCGGAATTTACAAAGATGAAGGGGCGGTATGTAATTTATGTTACGGTGCTGGCGGCTATTTTGGCCACGGTTACTATGTTTTATAAAAAAGTAGAATTTAAGCATAAGTGGTGTAATATTTTAGCTTGTTATATCATTCCATTGGGGGTACTGCTGGTAGCATATCTGGTGGAGATAGCAGGAAAGACGCCAATTTCCGTAAATACTTTAATCGATATGTATGACAGCATAGACGGAAGGAGAATCTATTATGGCGGAAAGATTTTCTTTGCAGTGGCAGCAGTCAGCATGATTGGAATTCAGGCAGTTTATGATTTTGGAAAAGAAAAATTGAAAGTGTATTTGCCGGTGGTCTTCGGGGTCTGTATTGTGGTGACAGAGTTGATGGGAGCAGGTGAATATTATGAAAAAGTAAAGAGTGCGAATATAACTGCTGTGGAAACCGGTTTGATAAAATATGAATGGGACATTATAGAGGATTTAAAAGCTATAAATACTGGTGAAAAAACAGTAGTTTATATGGAGGAAGGAGTAAGGCGCAGAGATCTTATTGAATGGATACCGAAATTTGCAAGGCTTACTAATTTTACAATGACAGAGAATCAAAGTAAAATCTCTGCAGATACCTATTATGTGCTAACTATAGAACCAGAGAAATATGAGGATGTATTGTTAGAAGAAATTAATATGTATACATTTAATAAACGAAATATATACCTGCTTCATGTAGAAAATGTAAGCAGCAATTAGAAAACGAATTTCAAGGAGGATAAAAAAATGTTAAATGGTAAGGAATACAAAATTGCAGTAGCGGGTACCGGATATGTAGGGCTTTCCAACGCTATTTTGCTGGCGCAGAATAATGAAGTGTTTGCAGTGGATATTATACCGGAAAAAGTTGAATTGATTAATCATAAAAAGTCTCCCATCGTAGATAAGGAAATTGAAGAATATTTAGCAACAAAGGAACTGAATTTAACAGCTACCGTAAACGGAGAGGAAGCATACAAAAATGCAGATTTTGTAATCATATCTACGCCTACTAATTATGATTCACAGAAAAATTATTTTGACACTTCTTCTGTAGAAGCAGTCATTGAGTTAGTGATGAAAATAAATCCGGATGCGATTATGGTAATCAAATCTACGATTCCTGTAGGATACACCACATCCATTCGGGAAAAATATAACTGTGAAAACATTATTTTCTCACCGGAATTTTTAAGAGAAGGACGTGCTTTGTACGATAACTTATATCCAAGCAGAATTATTGTGGGAGCGCCCACCAAAGATAAAAGGCTTTGTGAAGCAGCAAAAACATTTGCAGAACTTTTAGCTCAGGGAGCGATCAAAGAAGAAATTCCCATGTTGTTTACTGATTTAACGGAAGCGGAAGCCGTGAAATTATTTGCAAACACATATCTGGCACTTCGCGTATCTTTCTTTAACGAATTAGATACTTACGCAGAAGTACGAGGATTAAATACAAAGCAGATTATCGAAGGAATCGGTTTAGATCCTCGTATCGGAACACATTATAATAATCCATCTTTTGGTTATGGCGGGTATTGTCTTCCAAAGGATACCAAGCAGTTACTTGCCAACTATAATAACGTTCCCAATGAGATTATCAAAGCAATTGTGGCAGCAAATACAACTCGTAAAGACTTTATTGCGGAACAAATTTTATCCCATGCAGGATTTCCAGAAAAAAAGGATGTAGTAGTAGGTATTTATCGTCTTACCATGAAAGCAAATTCCGATAACTTCCGTCAGTCTTCTATTCAGGGAGTTATGAAGCGTATCAAGGCAAAAGGGGTAGAGGTAGTTATCTACGAACCAACCTTAAAGGAGGAAACGTTCTTCAATAGTAAAGTGATTTCTTCCATGGAAGAATTTAAGAAAATAAGTGATGTGATTGTTGCAAATCGTTATAGTGAAGAATTAGAAGATGTATTAGAAAAAGTATACACAAGAGATTTATATTTTAGAGATTAATTTGAGGTGACACAAGGTGAACCAAAATATAAAAGTATCGGTAATTATGCCTGTATATAATGTGGAGAACTGTCTGTCTGAGTGTTTGGATACTTTGATGGAGCAGTCATTGAAAGAGATTGAAATCATATGTGTGGACGACGGCTCCACAGATAATTCTTTGGCAATATTACAGGAGAGGGCGGAAAAAGATAACAGGATCCGCGTAATTAATCAAAAAAATTCCGGTGCAGCCACAGCCCGCAACCGGGGGTTTACTTATGCTTCCGGTGAATACGTTCTGTTTTTGGATTCGGATGATTTTTTTCATAGGGATATGTTAAAGAAGTCTTATGAATGTGCGAAGAAACAGCAGACTGATATTGTGATCTTCCGGTGCAGGGAATATGACAGCCTGAAACAAAATTATAATCCTATGGAGTATTCTATCAAAAAAGAAGAATTACCAGACAAAAATCCTTTTACTTTTCACGATATACCCGATTATATTTTTACCTTTGCAGTAGGCTGGGCATGGGATAAGCTATATAAAAGACAATTTATTGTAGACAGCGGATTGAAATTTCAGGAACTTAGGACCTCCAATGACTTGTATTTTGTTTTTTCTAGTTTGGTAAAGGCCAACGGTATTTATATTTTGGATGAACATCTTATCTATCACCGGGTAAATAGAAGTACATCTCTTTCTGTAACAAGAGAGAAGTCATGGGATTGTTTCTACAAAGCTTTGAATGCCCTAAAAGAAGAATTAGTAAATATGGGTGTGTATCAGGAAGTAGAACGGGGCTTTTTAAACTGGGTTGTACATTTTGCTTTCTGGAATTTAGACACTATTACCGGAAAGGCATACAAAAATGTTTATATGCTTATGAAGGAAAGGCTGTTTATAGAACTGGGCATGGACAAAAAGCCGGAGGAATTTTACTTAAAGCACCGTTATTATGAACGGATGCATGAAGTTTTAGATACGGAATTAGAGGATTTCCTATTATTCCATATGCTGGAATACCGGGCGAAAATGAAAGAATTAAAAGAAGTAAAAGAAGAATTAAATTGGATCAAAACTTCCACAACTTTTCGGGTAGGAAAGAAAATTATGAAAGTGCCAATTAAACTCAAGAAAATGATAAAAGGAGAAAGATAATGCCGAAAGTATCCATATTAGTACCAACCTATAATGTTTCACAGTATTTAGATGAATGTATGAAAAGTCTGATTCACCAGACCTTAAAGGATATTGAGATTATCTGTATCAATGACGGCTCTACTGATAATTCTTTAGAAATTCTTCAGAAATATGCTGCTAAAGATAATAGAATTAAGATTATTGATAAAGAAAACGGCGGTTATGGAATTGCCATGAATATAGGATTAGAGCAGGCGAACGGTGAATATGTGGGAATTTTAGAACCGGACGATTATGTAAAGTTAAATATGTATGAAACTTTATATCATATTGCTAAACAAGAAGATTTAGATTTTATTAAGGCAGACTTCTATCGTTTTGTTCATGATGAAAATGGCAAACTGATTCTTCATTATCATCAGTTATCACAAAATCCAAATTTGTATAACAGAGTAATTAACCCATACGATGAACCGGAAGTCTTCCGTTTGATTATGAATACCTGGAGCGGTATTTATAAGAGAAGTTTCCTGTTAGAAAACAATATCAAACACAATGAAACACCAGGGGCATCCTTTCAGGACAATGGATTCTGGTTTAAGACTTTTTGTTATGCCAAGAGAACTTATTTTTTGAATAAGCCTTTCTATTTAAATAGAAGGGATAATCCTAATTCTTCTGTGCACAACAAGGAAAAAGTGTTCTGCATGAATGAGGAATATGCATATATCCATAAATTTATGGAGGATAATCCAAAATTCTTAGAACGCTTTATAGATCAATACTCTTTCCGTAGATATCATAACTATATTAATTCTTATCACCGGGTGGGTGAAGAATACAAGGATATGTATTTAGAACGTTTCCAGAAGGAATTTAAGAAAGCAATGGAACTAGGTGAATTGAGAGAAGAAAATTTTACCGAGTATGAGTGGGAAGGAATTCAGGTATTGCTGAAAAATGCTCTGGCATTTAAGTATTTTATGAAGTATGACGAAAAGAGAGAACAATATAATAGATTGAAGGCAAAGTATGAGGATATTGCAGGCTCTACTTCCTTTCGGCTTGGAAAAAGCATTATGGCAGTTCCTTGTAAGATCAAAGATGCAGTAATGAGAAAATGATTTAGGAATTGGATGAGGTGAGATGAAAAATGGACCATATAAAGGTTTCGATTATTATACCTATTTATAATGTAGAAGAATATTTAGAAGAATGTTTAGTTTCTGCTTTGAAGCAAACATTGCAAGAGATAGAGATTATATGCATAAATGACGGCACACTTGATAATTCTATGGACATAGTAAATAAGTATATAAGGGAAGATTCTAGAATCGTAATTGTGGAAAAGGAAAATGGAGGACTTTCTTCAGCCAGAAATGCTGGACTGGCAGTAGCAAAGGGAGAGTATGTATATTTTCTGGATAGCGATGATTATATTTTGGAAAATGCCATGGAAGTCTTATATAGGGAAGCACATGACAATAACTTGGATAATATTTACTTTGATGCAGAGTCTTTTTTTGAGTCGGAAGATTTGAAAGAGGAAATGTCTGTTTATGTGGATTATTATGTAAGAAAAGCAGATTACTCTCAGGTAGTCAGCGGAGTAAAAATGCTGAAAAAAATGGATGAGAATAATGAATTCAGACCATCCGCTTGTTTACAGATGGTCAGGAGAGAATTTTTATTAGAAAACAAGATACAGTTTTACAATGGAATCATACACGAAGACAATCTTTTTTCTTTAGAATGTATGTTAGAAGCAAAAAGAGTGAAACATGTACCGCAACAGTTTTATATGCGCCGTATTCGTGATGATTCTATTATGACTGTAACCAAGGAATTTAAAAGTTCTTTTGGGTATTATATGTGTTTAGAGGGGCTTTTTGACAGATTAAAAGGGAAAGAATATCCTTTGGAGATAAAAATAGCGATAGCTAATAGATTATGCAATATACAGTCTAATGCATTGAATAAAATTATGGACATTCCGTCAGAAGAAATGGAAGAACTTATGGAAGACCTGCCTGTGCGCAGCCGCGTTATGTATAAAATGCTGGTGCAGCGTATGGCAGAGGAAAGACAGCGTGGAAATCGGGAATACGAATGGAAAATGCGAAGTGAGAGGCGAATCGAACGAATAGAGTATAATGTGGAAGGCTTAAAAGGGAAACTGGAAAGAAAAGAAAAAGAGCTGGAGGAATTAAAGGAATCCTCTACATACAAAATTGGCAAGAAAATACTGGCGGGGCCAAATGCTGTGAAAGAAATACAGTACAATGTAAAAAATCGTGGTAAAAAGTATGCGTTATGGTCAATGAAAAACAAAATTGTCAAACCAAAAGAAATTTATGTAAGTATTATCATTCCTGTATATAACGCAGGTCAGTTTATAAGAGCTTGTTTGGAAACCGTTGAAGCACAAACGCTGAAAAATATTGAAGTGATTTGTGTAAATGATGGTTCAGAAGATGCTTCCATGAAGGTGCTGCAGGAGTTTGCAGAAAAAGATTCCCGTTTTCGTATTATTGACAAAGAAAATACCGGTGCCGGTGACTGTAGAAATATCGGCTTGCGGGAAGCAAAAGGCGAGTATGTACTGTTTTTGGATGCAGATGATAAATTTGAACCTGAATTGTGTGATAAGGCATATTTTAAGGCAAAAACTGACAATGCAGACATTTGCTTTTTTGGAGCCACTAGATTCAATATGCAGAATAAGAAAATGGAGCCCATGAATTGGGTTCTTCGGAAAGAACTGTTGCCTAAAACTACACCTTTTACGAAAGAACAGGTGGGAAACCAATTTTTTCAGCTGACATCTGGCTGTCCATGGTCTAAGTTATTCCGCAGAGAATTTATTTTAGAACATCATTTGGAATTTATGAATCTTCAAAACGCAAATGATCTGTATTTTGTAAGGTCCGCCATGGCCTTGGCAAAAAATATGACTTATGTAAATGAGTCTTTGGTGATTTATCGTTTTGCGGCAGGGAGCAACACTCAGTCTGCCAAGCATAAGGCACCATTGGAATTTTACAAAGCCTACAAGGCTTTGAAAGATAAATTGGTAGAGGAAAAAGTGTACGATTCTTTAGAGCAGAGTTTTGTGAATCTTGCCTTCGATGATTGTATGTTCAATTTAAGAACTACGGAAACTGACGAGGCAAAACTACAAATTAAGAGAATCTTGAGAGAAGAAGGTTTTGTATATTTTGGAATTGCAGGAAGACCGGAAGAATATTTTTACAATAAGAATTCCTATAAAGAATATCAGCAAATAAAAGAAAAAATGTAAGCTGGTGTAGATAGGAACGATCTTATGGGGGGAAGAGCAGTGTATTCAATTATAAAAAAGATTCCGGGAATCAGGAAAATAGTAGAACGGTTTCATATGCTGGACAGGCAGGTTTCTGATTTAAATAAAAAAATTCAAAACCTTGAAAAAAATTCAAAGGAACAGCAAGAGATGCTGGAAGAACAATTAGAGATAATTGAAAGACAACAAAAAGCTGCTGTCCAACAACAAGAGGCAATGAACAGGCTAAAAGCTAAATTAGAAGCCTCCAGCAAGGTATTACAAATATATAGAAACGAAATTGAAAATGAATTTGAAAATCAGCTGCATAGTATTAAAACCTTGGAAAATGAGTTTATATACCAACAAAAAATATTAGCTGACTTTAAAGGGCAATATGGAAGGGAACGCTATGAAATGCAGCTGGATATGCGGACGAATTTATACAAAGCTTTGCCGGAAGAAAAGTATGCCCAAGAGTTGAAAAACTGGTATTTATTATCAACAGGAAAGATTCTTGACTTAGAAAATCCAAAAACATATAATGAGAAAATTCAATGGCTTAAGTTATATGAGCATGACGAAAGAAAAACAAGATTATCAGACAAGTATTTAGTACGAGAGTGGATTAAGGAAACAATAGGGGAAAGTTACCTTGTCCCATTACTGGGCGTATGGCGCTGCTTTGACGATATTGATTTTTCAGAATTGCCAGATAAGTTTGTGTTAAAAGCAAATCACGGTTGCGGTTATAATATAATTGTTAAAGATAAATCTATGCTAAATAAAAAAGAGGCCAAAGAAAAGTTTGACCGTTGGCTTGCAACAAATTTTGCGTATGTTAATTTTGAGATGCACTACAAAAATATTCAGCCTTTGATTATAGCAGAAGAGTACATTGAAAACGAAGGAGAAGATTTATATGACTATAAGGTGTGGTGCTTTCATGGTCAACCAAAATATATTATGTTTCTGGCAAATAGGAAAAAGGGGTTGAAAATGGTTTTTTATGATACTGAATGGAATCGAATGCCATTTACATATTCGGTTGATCTATATGAAGAGGAAGTTCCAAAACCGGATAATTTAGAAGAATTATTAGAAATATCTAGAAAGTTAAGCAAAGATTTTAAACACGTAAGAGTAGATTTTTACCGTTTAAATGACGGTTCCTATAAATTTGGAGAAATGACTTTTAGCAGCGCGGCCGGAAAAGCAATTTGGCATCCGGAAGAATATGATAGAATTTTTGGTGACATGTTGGAATTGTAAAGATTTGAATGTTACAGAGCCAAAGTAAGGAGACAAGATGAAAGAAACATGTAAAACAGTAGTTGCTCTAATTCTTGGTTTAATGGCAGCAACTATACTTATGCTGTTAGTTAATTTATTACCAGATAAAAACATGAAACAACATATAGCAGAATCCGTAAAAGTTATGGAACAGGAACAGGATTATCATGAGGTGATACCTGGGATGATTTCTAGTAGACTGGATAATTTTACAGATTCTATTATGTTAGTGAGCAGTGCGCATAAAGCGGACACTGGACTAATAGACAGAACAATGAATGCATATCGCGTTCTGTATGAAGGAAAAACGCCATCAGAAACACTGGCCGCATATGGCAAGGGAGATACGGGATATAGCGTAAGCCCTTATTCTCGATATTGGCATGGATATCAGGTGATTTTAAAACCTTTGTTGCTGTTTTTTAATTACCAGGAAATCCGTTATCTGAATATGTGTTTGCAATTCTTGCTGATGGTTGGAATCACAATGGAAATGGTAAAGAAAAAAATGGAGCTATATATTGTCCCTTATCTGATAATGCTTTTTAGCCTTATGCCCTTCAGTATTGGTCTTTCACTGCAGTTTTCCAGTGTGTTCTATATTGCTAATATTGCAGTATTTGTACTTTTGAAGTGGTTTGATACAATAAAAGAAAAAAAGAGTTTTTTCTTGTTTTTTCTCATTGTAGGTATGTTGACAAGTTTTATGGATTTCCTGACTTATCCGTTAGTTACCTTAGGAGTTCCTATAGTTTTTTATTTTTTGTTAATGGAGAAAAAGAACCTTCTTTATAACGTAATAAAAGTTGTAAAATACAGTGCTATATGGGCAGTTGGCTATATTGGCATGTGGTCAGGTAAATGGGTCATCGGAAGTATTTTACTAAGAAAAAATATTATTACAGATGCAATAGATGCATTATTAAACAGAACTTCCTCGGAAACAGCGGAGACCTCCTTTACCCATTGGAGCGTGATTGAAAAAAATGCAGATGCAATGTTTAGTACACCAATAAAACTGTTGTTTCTTGGGACAATGCTTATACTTTTAGTAGTTTTGATCGGCAAAACCATAAGGGACCGAAAGAATTATTTTACTAATTGGCATTATCTTTTAATAGCATGCATGCCTATTGCCTGGTATATTGTTGCCGCAAATCATTCCTATATGCATTTTTGGTTTACTTATCGGGAACTGTCGATTTTAATTTTTGCTGTTTTAATATGGGAATCTGTGAATGTAAAACAATCTATAAAAATTCATAGTATAAAGGGTGAAAAGGATGAAAAAGCAAACAGCTTGTAATATTACATTTCTAGCAATCTTAGCAATTTCCATCTTATTGATTATTTTTAAAGGGACAGAAAGTTTGTTTCATTCGGATGATGCTACGGTTGTTTTGGTGGCCAGAGAGCAGATTCTTCAAAAGAAACTAATAATAGATGATTGGAATCACAGCACTTCTTTGTGGACCATAGGATTACAGACTTTCGTGATTCCTTTTTTACTATTTATAAAAGATTGGATTTTATGTAGGGAACTTGCTGTCATTCTGCAAACAGTTCTATTTTTAGTTGTTGTTTATAAGATGTTGAAATTTTTCGATATTAGAGAAAGGCTGTTTTGTCTGGCATTATGTATCATTCCTGTTTCGGAAGAAATATTAGAACATACTTTTTTTCAGGCAACTTACCTAACTTTTCAATTATTTTATTATATCATAATAACAATGCTGCTTTATTTATACAAAAAAACAGATCCTTGGAAAAAAACACTTATATATGGAATGCTTTGTGTTTTGGTAATTGTTATTGGCTGCCATAGCAATCTGGCTGCCATTTCGGCTACTACAGTGCCAATTTTTGGAGCAATTATTTTATATTATTTGATAGAAAATTTTATTTTACATCAGAAGAAAAAGCCTGATAAGAAAATGGTATATGTAGGTGTAATATTAATTTGCAGTACCGTAGCATCATTGCTGATATATTTGCTTCTCAGCAAAATAACAGGATTTGAGTTTGCCAATGTAGGTGTCAGCGAATTTATTGGTAAGTCAGGATATGGCTTAAAAATTAGTGAGTATGTGGACGAATTTCTTCTGCTATATGGAGGTGTTGGTGAAAATTCTCTGTTTTCACTGGAGGGGATATTAAGGGTATTGAGAATAGTTTACATGATCTTCATGTGCTTTCTGGTGCCTTGTTATTTATTGTGGAATTACAAGAGTTTAGAAAGTATGCAAAAACTATTTTTGTTGTATAGTGTCTTAACCTATGTAATCTTATCTCTGGTTGCTTTGACCACAGGGAAATGCTCTTCTAGGTATTTTATTCCGGTCTATTTTAATAATGTGGTATTATTTGGAATTTTCAGCAGACATATGGAGAAAGAATTTTTGGTGCTTACAAAAATGTTTCAGTCCGCTATAGCAGTTCTGGCAATTGGATGCAGTCTTTTCTATTTAGCTTATGATTATGAAGAAAATAGAAATGATATAGGAATGTGGCGTTCCGGATATGATACAGCAGATCAGGGACTGGTTCAATTTTTAGAAGAAGAAAATATTGGTTTTATATATGCTCCGTATTGGCAGGCATATGCGAACATGGTAATATCTGATGGAAAAGTTCAGGCAATGGCATATGAAGATAATGAACCGATGAAAATAAAGAGATGGCTAAACTCTGACAGATGGTCTGATCCTGAGTATTATAATGGCAGGACAGCAGTCTTATTTTTGCCAACTGTAGAATTGGATCATACTTATTGGGAACTATCTAGTGAATATTTACAGTATGGAAAATGGAATATATTAGTATTTGAACAGAATTTATTATTGTACGATGAGTTTTCACAGAAAAAAGAACAAATAAATGAGAAAGTAAATATAGATAAGATAGTTATAGAAGGAAAAGAACTAAGGTATACAGGAAATGCAGAGCAAAAAGAAAATTCGGTATATTTATATAGAGATGGAATCCAAAAGTGGAACTCCTGCAATCTGGAGGCTGGAGAATATAGTATTGTAATTGAAGGAAAAAATTTAAAACAAATGTCTGTTTTTTCTTATTACTTAGATGAGGCTGGACGTATTATGACCGTTGATATGAAGGAAGTACATAAGAAAAATCAAACAATCACATATAAAATTAAAATTAATGAATCCAGAAAGATAGAATTTTATGAAAAAAATGAAATAGGCGATGTAATGCGTATTGATAGGATTAAAATTGAAAAAATAAAATAGCATGGCAGTCAGTGTGGAATCCTAAATGGAATCTGATTTGCAATGTAATATAAAGAATGATATAATGAAAAATTAGATATGAAATGTCTAAGATATTGAGGAAATATTTGCAGGAGAAACAATATTGTTATGTATAAAATTATTAAAAAACTAAAATTAAATAAGAGTGGTCCTAATTGGTTAGAATATTTATTTCCGGTTTTGTTATGGGGGATATGGATGATTTTATATTCATATATTGATTTACGCAGTCTAACCATTTGGTCTACTACATTATTGGACTGTCTGGTAGACGGAAATTTATATGATTTTTATGAGATTGTACATGAAAATATTCACGGTACCCCACATCAATATTGTGGATATAATTATATATCAATTATTCCATGGGCAATATGGAATATACCAATTTGGCTGATACAGCGTTTCCTTCATATAGAGATTTTAGAAAATGTTTGGTTATTATTATGGTCACATTTATTTTTAGTTGTACTTTTTGCTGTTATAGTATATATTTCAAAAAAAATAGTAGAAATTTTTATAGATGATAAAGAAAGAACAGCATGGAATTCCTATTTAATTTTTACATTTCCATTTGCGTTTTTTGGTGTAGTTTTAGCGGGGCAGTCGGATATTATCATAATATTTGCAGCAGTTTTGGCAGTGTATTTTCTATTGAAGGATAAACAATGGATTTTTATTATGATTATGTCAGTTGCCATTGCTGCAAAGCCATTTTTTATTTTTGCATATATAGCAGTTATATTATTGATTGAAAAAAATCTTATAAAAATACTATTAAAGGCTGCGGCTAGTATGGTAGTTACACTGTTATTTCAACTGATTTACGCAAATGCACCCATGTATGCAGAATCATATGCAGCAGGAACAGGAAATTCAATCATCCAAAAAACTTTTGCCAGTGGAATCGATGCTAATATCACATATCAGGCACCGTTGGTTGCTATTGGACTGGTGGTTATTTATTTTGTGGCCTATTGTATATCTTATGAACAGACAAAAGAGAAAAAGTATTATATTATTTATATGATGGTTGCACCAATGCTTGTATATTTTGCGTTTGCTCATTATGAGTTTTATAGAATGATTTATTTGGCGCCATTTTTAATGATACTCATTACAATTAATTCAAAAATATACAGGCTTAATGTTATATTGGAAACAGTGCTGTCTGTCACAGGGACTTTTCTTATGATATATTATCGTTGGACTGCTTCGGTAAGCTATTTTAATTCTTCGGTAGCCAAAGCATTTGGAATGCAGCGGAGTGGAGTAAAGTATGATAATTTATATGATTTACTTGTAATGAAAATAAAAGATATTTCCATGTATCAGAACGTTGCAGCTGGTATTTTTGTTACAGCCATAGGCATCCTTTTGCTTATTAATATTCCGGGAGTCACAAAAAGAATCAATCAACCGGTAGAGAAATGTGAGAGATATCTATACTGGCTGAATACGGTGGTTTTGTATACTATGATGGGAATTCTGCTGTTGTGCAGTTTTAATTGGATTCCATAGTAGAAAGCGAGATAGAGAAGAAAGAAGGAAAATTATGATTAATTTTAATGTACCTCCATACGTAGGAAATGAATTAAAATACATTGAAGAAGCTATTCAGCATCAAAAAATATGTGGAGACGGTATATTTACAAAAAAATGTTCTGAATGGTTTGAAAAGCACATGAATGCGAAAAAGGTATTGTTGACTACCTCCTGTACACACGCTACAGAAATGGCAGCATTGCTGTTGGATTTAAAACCGGGTGATGAGGTGATTATGCCGGCGTATACTTTTGTGTCCACTGCAGATGCTTTTGTGATGAGAGGTGCTGTCCCTGTATTTGTGGATATAAGACCGGATACCATGAATATTGATGAAAATTTAATTGAAGCAGCAATTACAGAAAGAACAAAAGCCATTGTGCCGGTACATTATGCCGGGGTTTCCTGTGAAATGGATAAAATTATGGAAATCGCCAGAAAATATAATTTGGCGGTGGTAGAAGATGCGGCACAGGGAGTTATGTCTTCTTATAAGGGAAAGGCATTAGGAACAATTGGTGATTATGGCTGTTTTAGTTTTCATGAAACTAAGAATTATTCTATGGGCGAAGGAGGCGCATTATTAATAAATGATGAAGCCCATGTGGAAATGGCAGAAATTATAAGAGAAAAAGGTACAAACAGAGCGAAATTTTTTCGCGGACAAATTGATAAATATACATGGATGGAAGCAGGTTCTTCCTACTTGCCAAGTGACATGAATGCAGCTTATCTTTGGGCACAGTTGGAAATAGCAGATGAAATTAATGAGAAACGCTTAAGAATATGGAATACATATTATGAAAAGCTAAAAGAACTAAAGGAAAAAAAAGTAATTGAACTTCCTTGTGTTCCGGAGGGATGTATTCATAATGGGCATATGTTTTACATTAAGGCAAAGGATTTAGAAGAAAGAACCAGGTTGATTTCATATTTAAAAGAAAAAGAAATTATGGCAGTATTTCATTATATACCTTTGCATACAGCACCGGCAGGTTTGAAATACGGAAGATTTCATGGAGAAGATAAATATACGACAAGAGAAAGTGAACGCCTGGTAAGACTTCCAATGTATTATGCTTTAGAAGTAGAACAGGCAGAGAAAATAGCGGAAACTGTAAAAGAATTTTATGCTGAATAAAAGGATTAGAAAAAATGACTAAGTATAGTATAAGGAATTTGGAAGTAGGTCAGGGCGTAGAAAAAAAATTTTTTATTGATGAAGAGTTAGGAAAAAAATTCGCCGAGATTTCAGGCGATTTTAATCCCGTGCATTTGAATGACGACTATGCTAAAAAGACAATGTTTAGAGGAAAAATAGCGCATGGTATGCTGCTTGGAAGTTTTATTTCAGGTATATTGGGAAATGAATTTCCAGGAGAGGGAACCATATACTTAAAACAAGATTTTAGTTTTCTTAAACCTGTACGATATGGGGACTGCATAAAGATTTGCGTAGTGGTGAACAGTATTGATGAAGAAAAATCAAGAGTAGAATTACAAACAGACTGCTATAACCAAAAAGGAGAAAAAGTACTTTTGGGAAAAGCATTAGTGATGTTACCGCAGTAGGAGGAAAGAAAATGTCAAAAATATCATTTGTAGATAATAATTTTCAACTGGTAGACAGCTTTTTGAAAAGAGATTATAAAGATTTGGCTGAAAAAATCAGGAAAGAGAAAGATAAGCTTACATTTTATAAACAGCAGGAAGATATGCTTGGCGGTTATCAGATAACTTCCAATGAGCCATTAACTGCATTATTTGGCAAGCCTTTTTTTGTAGTGCGTTTTGTGTTCGCTAACATTGATAGTATGCATAATAAAGCACAAGAAAATGATATCATAGAGATATTTAGACATTTAAAGCAGCTAATAGAAACTCAAAAGGGATATTATAATATTCGTATTCCTTCCCATATTGTAGATGCGGTAAAGGCATATAATACCGTTTTTCAAGGTGGTTATTTTTGTGGCGGTACGGTAGAGGAAGTAATTTCAGGAAAGAAAGTAGAAATTCGTTTAAGGGACGGAATCAAAGTATTTTTTGCTGATTTAGAATATATTAATCAACATAAAGAAGAATTAATGGAAATGACTTTTGAATCATTTAAAAGTTATCAAGGTCAATATCATATTTCACCGGTAACAGAAGAAAAGGCCGGTAAAATATACGAAAATTGGATAAAGTACAGTTTGGAACATTGTGAAGGCAAAGAGGTGGTAATTGCAGAATATCAGGGGATTCCAATTGGATTTGTTACTATTGCGGAAAAAGAAAATGCAGTAGAAGGTGTTTTATCAGCAGTAAAAGAAGAGTACCGGAAGTTTGGTGCATATCGTGCTATGATTTCTTATATTGTAAATTACGGAGCAGAAAAAGGAAAAAGCTTTATTACCAGCACTCAATTTGATAATTTTATTGTTCAAGGTGTTTGGAATTCAATAGGTTTAAAACCTTTTTATTCTATTTATAATTTTCATATAGAGAAAAATGAGGAATAAACAGATGGAAAAAGTATCGTTTGTCATACCGTGCTATTGCTCGGAAAAAAGTCTGGAAAGTGTGGTTGATGAAATTCAGACTGCCATGGAAAAAATTGAAAGATATGATTATGAGATTATTTTAGTAGAGGATGCATCTCCAGATCATACATGGGAAACCATAGAAAAGATTGTTTCAGGGAATCCTAAGGTTCAGGGAATCAGCTTTGCTAAAAATTTTGGGCAACATTCAGCCTTGATGGCAGGGTTTCATCAGATTCAGGGAGAAATCGTAGTATGTCTGGATGATGATGGTCAGACACCGGCATGTGAAGTAGAAAAGTTTTTAGAGTTGATTGAACAAGGTGCCGATGTGGTATATGCATCCTATGAAAATAAAATGCATGGAGGATTTCGAAACTGGGGCAGTCAATTAAATAGTAAAATGGCAGAGTGGCTTTTAGGAAAACCAAAGGAACTGTATGTGTCTAGTTATTTTGCTGCACGAAGATTCGTGATAGACGAAGTGATAAAATATGAAAATTCCTATCCTTATGTATTGGGACTGGTATTAAGAACTACAAAAAGAATTGTGAATGTAGAGGTTGATCATAGAGAACGGATGCAGGGACAGTCAGGGTATTCTATGAAGAAATTATTGGGGCTTTGGATTAATGGTTTTACTTCCTTTTCTGTAAAACCTTTGCGTATGGTCACATATGGTGGAATGATTGTGGCAGTCATAGGAGTTCTGTATGCTATATGGACAATTATCAAGAAGCTTTTTAACTCGATGGCACCAGTAGGCTGGAGTTCAACCATGGCAGTTATGTTAATCTTAGGAGGCACCGTTTTATTTGTATTAGGAATGATAGGAGAATATATCGGAAGAATTTATATTAGCATTAATAATGCCCCTCAATATGTAATAAGAAAGAAAGCTGTCCATGAAGGTGAAGGAGAGAAAGCTAAATGAATTCAATAAGAGGAAATTATAAATCTTATATTATGTTGCAGATTATAATTGCAGTATATTCTCTCAGCAGTGTGTGTTCAAAATTTGCTGCAGGGCAGGAAGTTATGTCATGGAAATTTTTACTTTTGTATGGAGCCATACTTTTTCTGCTTGCGGTTTATGCAGTTGTTTGGCAGCAGGTTTTAAAAAAGATACCATTAGTTACTGCGTATGCAAATAAATCTATTACGGTAATCTGGGGGATGATTTGGGGAATTTTAATATGGCATGAGAAGGTTGCGGTCAATCATATAATAGGGGCAGTAATCATTATGCTTGGCGTATATATAATTGCAACGGAAGAAAAGGAAAAAGTATGAAATATATTTTAGTGTTTTTAGTGTCTGTTTTTATATCATCATTATCACAGGTATTACTAAAGGTCAGTGCTGGCGAACAACACTCCAGTATATGGAAGGAATATTTAAATATACGGATTATTTGTGCTTATGGCTTGTTTTTTCTGGCAACGTTAATTACTATATTTGCTTATAGGTATGTTTCATTATCCATGGGGGCTGTTTTAGAGGCAAGTGGCTACATTTTTGTGGCAATATTAGGCAGAGTGGTGCTGAAAGAAAAGATTGGAAGGAAAAAGCTCATTGGATTAGGAATGATTTTAGCGGGTATTGTGATTTTTAATTTATAGCAATATAAAGGAAATGGTTATGCTTAGTGATAAAATATTTTCAAAAAGGAATACCAATATAATAAAAGGAATTGCTGTTTTAATTTTATGCTGGCATCATTTATTTTGGAGAAATATACAAGTGCCTGTAAATTTGGAAACGGCAGGCATTATGGAAGTACTGGTACCCCTGACAAAAGTATGCGTGGCATTATTTACGATGTTAAGCGGGTATGGAATCAACGAAAGTTATAAAAAAAGTAACAAATCATATGCAAACTTTACTTTTTTACATGTGAAAAAACTGCTGATAAATTACTGGTGGATTTATGTTCCCGTTTTTATATTAAGCTTTTGGTTACATGCAGGAGGAACTCCTATGCACATTTATGGTCAGGGAGCGCTTGGCATAAGGAATTTTCTTTTGGATTTTTTGGGGTTACGTGCCATGATTTATTCTCCGACTTTAAATAATACATGGTGGTATATGGAAGCAGCTATTATTTTCTATCTTTGTTTCCCGATATTTCACAAGGCATTGAACAAGGTTCCGGAGATTGTCATTGGAGTCAGCGCGATACCTGTGCTTCTTGCAAGTGTAAATATATTTTGGGATGCATTGATTACAACAGACAGGGAATTGTTTTATGTGTTTCCATTTGTTGTGGGGATGGAATTGTCGCGAAGAGAAATATTAAATAAAATGGTACGATATTGTGAAAGAAATAGGAGAGAATTTATAATGTTATCCTGCTCCTTTTTTGTGATTCTAGGTGTGATGCGGACACAAATTTCGTATATTGCAGATACTTTTTATGCTTTTTCTATTATATCCATTGGTATAGGAATTGCATCATTTGAAAATATAGTTTTGAAGGCGCTGGAATTTTTAGGAAAACATTCTATGAATATATTTTTAATACACTCTATGGTATACTATTATTTTACAAGCGGAAGAAAACTTTTTGATCGTATTGATATGGTGCTTCTCAAATACTTGTTGCTGATTGTTATTTGTCTGGGAAGTTCCATCATAATTGAAACCATAAAAAAATATGTACGCAGATTACGGACAAACAGCTTATCGGAGTGAGTCATTAGGAGGAAATTATGGATAAAATTGCGGTATTAATACCATGCTATAATGAAAGTAAGACAATTGAAAAGGTGGTTACAGATTTTAAAAAGGCATTACCGGAAGCTGTAATTTATGTTTATGACAATAATTCTTCAGATGATACTGCAGAAATTGCCAGAAAAGCAGGAGCAGTGGTACGCCACGAATATATGCAGGGAAAAGGAAATGTTATTCGCAGAATGTTTCGTGAAATCAATGCAGAGGCATATGTTATGACAGATGGTGATGATACATATCCGGCAGAGTGTGCACGAGAAATGGTCGATAAAATTCTGGAACGGAATGCAGATATGGTAGTAGGGGACAGGCTGTCCTCTACTTACTTTTCCGAAAATAAAAGACCATTCCACAATTTTGGCAATACGCTCGTAAGAAAGTGCATTAATGTTCTGTTTAAAAATGATATTAAGGATATCATGACGGGATACAGAGCTTTCAGTTATGAATTTGTGAAAACCTTTCCGGTACTTTCCAAGGGATTTGAAATTGAAACTGAGATGAGTATTCATGCAGTTGATAAGAATATGTTTGTAGAAAATGTAGTAGTCAATTACAGAGACAGACCTGAGGGAAGTGAATCAAAGCTGAATACCTATTCAGATGGGTTTAAGGTGCTTAAGACCATTGCCAGATTGTATAGAACTTATAAGCCCATTGGCTTTTTTGGCCTTATTGCACTGGTTTTGGCAGTGATTGCTGCATTATTGTTTATACCGGTGGGCATTGCTTATATGAATACAGGGCTGGTACCAAGATTTCCCACATTGATCACCTGTGGCTTTATTATGATTACTGCAATTCAGTCCTTTTTTTCAGGATTAATTTTACAGACTATTTTGCAGAAAAACCGACAGGATTTTGAAGCCGAATTATGCAGGGCAACAAAACAGAAGCAGGAAATGCTGAAGGAAATTTCAGAGTAGAATTTCATTGTAGAATCTGATATACTACAAAAAGCAGAGGTATTTAGGAATAAGAGAAAATAGGAGGGCTAGTGGAATGCGTCCTTGTTTATATATGGTGATTCCATGCTACAATGAAGAAAAAGTATTGCCCATTACAAGTGAAATTTTTCTGAAAAAGATGAAGGAACTTGTAGAAACAGGAAAGGTAAGTGAAGAAAGTAAAATTTTGTTTGTAAATGACGGAAGTCGGGATCGTACATGGGAAATTATTAAGGAATTATCCCAAAAGGAGAAATATATTATCGGAATCTGCCAGAGCAGGAACAGAGGTCATCAAAATGCTGTATTGGCGGGACTTATGGAGGCAAAAGATAAATGCGATATTACGATCTCCATAGATTGTGACGGGCAGGATGATGTAAATGCCATGAATCATATGGTGGAAGAATATATAAATGGAGCAGAAATTGTGTATGGCGTCCGGTCCAAAAGAGAAACAGATACTTTCTTTAAACGTTTTACTGCGGAATCATTTTATAAACTGTTAAATGCTATGGGAGCAGAAGTCATATATAACCATGCAGATTATCGTCTGGTCAGCAGTAAGGTGCTGAAGGAACTGGCAAATTATAAAGAAGTAAATCTTTTCTTAAGGGGAATGTTTCCACTGGTAGGATTCAAAAGTACAAGTGTATATTATGAACGTGCTGAGAGAATAGCGGGAGTAAGTCATTATTCATTAAGTAAAATGCTAACATTGGCTTTTGATGGGATTACAAGTCTCAGTATAAAGCCACTGAGGATCATTACAGGCGTAGGATTTATTGTAGCATTATTAAGCTTCATTGCTGCGCTTAAGTTCTTATTTGATAAGTTTTTTGGATATACGGTAGACGGCTGGGCCAGTCTTGTCTGTATCCTTTGTATGGTAAGTGGAATACAAATGATCTGTATGGGAATTTTAGGAGAGTATGTGGGAAAAATATATATGGAAGTCAAGCAGCGCCCTCGTTATATTATCAGTGAGCGGACATATGACAACAAAGAGGATGAGGAGACGGAATAAAATAGTTAAGGGCTATTTGCCGGACTTTATCGGATATATCAACCTTACAGATTAGACAATAGCGGAGGGAACATATGAAGTTATCACTGGTAGTACCTTGTTATAATGAGGAGGACAACGTAGAGTTGTTTTATGAAGAAGTGAGAAAATGCTTTCAGGGAAAAATAGATGAGTATGAATTAATCTTTGTTAACGACGGAAGCAAAGATAATACCAGGAAGAAACTAAAACAAATTTATCTAAACAGCGGCAAGCAGCATGTAAAGGTTATTGGATTTTCCAGAAATTTTGGAAAAGAGGCGGCTATTTACGCTGGCTTGCAGCAGGCTGAGGGAGAGTATACAACGGTGATTGATGCAGACCTGCAGCAGCGGCCGGAAGTAGTTTTGCAGATGGTACAGGTGTTAGATGAGAATGAAGATTATGACTGTGTAGCCGCTTTTCAGGAAAAGCGCAGCGAAGGAAGGTTATTAACGTTTTTTAAGAATGTGTTCTACAAAATTATTAATAAAGTGGCAGACACAGAGTTTATTTCCGGTGCCAGCGATTTTCGTACCTTTCGTGCCAATATGCGGTCGGCAATCTTAAGTATGAGCGAATATCACAGATTTTCCAAGGGGATATTTTCCTGGGTAGGATTTGAAACAAAATTTATTCCTTATGTGGCAGAAAAGAGAAACGCAGGCACTACGAAATGGTCCTTTAAAAAATTATTTAAGTATGGAATGGATGGAATCATTTCATTTTCAGTGGCACCTTTAAAGCTGGCCACATGGGCGGGAACTATTTGTGCTGAATTGGCTTTACTGTATATGGTGATTATTTTTCTTCAGAAGATATTTTTTGGCATTGATGTTCCGGGACATGCTACTGTAGTAACATTGATCTTGTTTATTGGCGGTGTGCAATTGTTTTTTCTAGGAATTTTGGGAGAGTATATTTCTAAAATGTATATTCAGGAGAAAAAGCGACCGATTTACATAACCAGAGAAACATTTGGAATTGAAAAACCAAGGGAAGAAAGTGAAAACCAATAGAAAGAGAGCGGTAAGAATGTCTATGGAAGAACAATATTCCGTTTTAATGTCCGTGTATTACAAAGAAAAAGCTGAATATTTAGAGCAAAGTATGGAAAGCATCTGGAATCAGTCCTGCCCTACGGATAACTTTGTGCTGGTGTGTGATGGAAAGCTGACAAAGGAGTTAGAGCGGGTAATCCTACAGCAGAAACAAAAATATAAGGACAGGCTGACAGTGGTTTCTTTGAAGGAAAATATTGGGCTTGGCAAAGCGTTAAACCAGGGAATGGAATATTGTAAGCACAATTTGATTGCACGTATGGACAGTGATGATATCAGCAAGCCGCAGCGGATGGAAAAACAGCTGCAGGCTATGAAGAAGCATAATGTTGTGATTGTAGGCAGCGCAGTGGAGGAATTTTCCGGAACTACAGAGCAGATCATGGCAGTTAGAAAAATGCCGGAGACAAGTGAAGAGATAAGGAAATTTGCGGCAAAAAGGAATCCTTTTAATCATCCTAGCATTATGTATCGGAAAAATGTGGTGGAAGCAGTAGGGGGATATTTGGATTGTCCTTTCTTTGAAGATTACTATTTGTGGGGGCGTATACTAAAAGCCGGATATGATGGGTATAACATACATGAAAGTCTTTTATACATGCGGGCAGGAGAGGATATGTACCAGCGCAGAGGGGGCTTTCATTATGCAAAGCTTGCGGTGGCTTTTCGGTGGAAACTTCATAAAATGGGATTGTCCAGCTTGCAGGACTTTATCATATCGGCTGGTGGACAGGTATTGGTGTGTTTGATTCCCAATAAACTGCGGACAGGATTTTATAGAAAATTTTTGAGAAAATAATGGAGTTGCTATCATGAAAAAAATACAAGAGCTGTTTTTGAAATATAAAGAAGTAATCATGTATTTGATTTTTGGAGTGTGCACCACTGCAGTGAATTGGATTATTTATACTGTGATCGTGGTGTTGGGTGAGGAAGTGAATCTGACTGTTGCCAATATCATTGCATGGGTCGGGGCAGTTGCTTTTGCTTATATTACCAATAAATTATGGGTATTTGAAAGTAAAAGCTGGAATCCTAAAATTGTGCGGAAGGAATTGGGAATGTTTCTGAGCGCAAGAATATTTTCAGGAATCTTTGAAATCGGTTTATTTCCCGTTTTGATGTGGATGGGCATGAACCAATCCATTTTCGGTGTGGAAGGTATGCTGGCTAAGATTGTAGTCGGCGTGCTGGTAATTGTTTTAAATTATATTTTTAGTAAACTATTGGTTTTTAGGAAAAAGGAAGCCTAGTAAAGCAGTGATGGAAATGGAGGAAGCTATGAAAGTTGTCATTTTAGCAGGAGGTTTTGGTACACGGATCAGTGAGGAAAGCCATTTAAAGCCTAAGCCAATGATAGAGATTGGGGAACAACCGATCTTATGGCATATTATGAAACATTATTCTGCCTATGGGTTTCATGAATTTATTATATGCGGTGGTTATAAGCAGCATATGATCAAGCAGTATTTTGCAGATTATTATTTATATAAAAGTGATGTGACTTTTGACTTTGCAAATGGAAACAATATGCAGATACATGACAATGGGGCAGAGCCGTGGAAAGTAACCATTGTGGATACTGGCTATGCAACCATGACCGGCGGCCGTATTAAGCGGATTCAAAAATATGTGGGTGAAGAAACCTTTATGATGACTTATGGAGATGGACTTAGCGATGTTTCTGTGGATAAGCTGGTAGAATTTCACAAACAAAGTGGAAAAATAGCAACGATTACGGCGGTGCAGCCGGGAGGACGTTTTGGGGCGCTGGATATTGACAGCGTGGACCAAATCCATGGTTTTGCGGAAAAAAAGAAGGAAGACGGTGGCTGGATCAATGCAGGCTTTATGGTGCTGAATCCGGAAATTTTTGATTATATCAAAGATGATACTACGGTATTTGAAAAAGAGCCTTTAGAGCGATGTGCGGCCGAGGGACAGCTTATGGCTTACCGTCATGAAGGGTTCTGGCAGTGTATGGATACCATGCGTGATAAAAAGCAGTTAGAGGATTTATGGAACAGCGGGCAGGCGCCCTGGAAGCATTAAATAGAGAAAAGGTGGAGAAAATGCAGGAATTTTATCAGGGAAAAAAGGTATTGGTCACTGGACATACCGGATTTAAAGGGACATGGCTGTGCAAGATGTTACTGCAGCTGGGGGCAGAGGTCTATGGATATTCTTTAGAACCGCCTACGAATCCAAGCCTTTATGAGATTTGCGGCATAGACAGGCAGATGGTTTCAGAAATAGGCGATATCAGGGATTTAACACATTTGAAAGTATTTTTTGATAAAGTACAGCCGGAAATCGTTCTGCACTTGGCAGCACAGCCTATTGTAAGGGAAAGCTATAAAAATCCTGTATATACTTATGAAACAAATGTGATGGGAACAGTGAATATACTGGAATGTGTTAGAACTACAGCAAGTGTAAAAAGTTTTTTGAATGTAACTACGGATAAGGTTTATGAAAACAAGGAATGGCAGTGGGGCTACCGGGAAAATGAGCCGCTGGATGGATTTGACCCCTATTCTAACAGCAAAAGTTGTTCTGAGCTGGTGACCCATAGTTATAAAAATAGTTTTTTTGCAGACAAACCAGTGGCCATTTCAACGGCAAGAGCAGGCAACGTGATTGGAGGCGGTGATTTTGCTGTGGATCGGATCATTCCTGACTGTATTCGGGCGGCACAGGCAAAGAAGCCTATTATAGTTCGTAATCCTTACTCTACCAGACCTTATCAGCATGTGTTAGAGCCTTTATATGTATATCTTTATATTGCTATGATGCAGGAACAGGATAGGAAGTATGCAGATTATTATAATGTGGGACCGGATGAATGTGACTGTGTAACTACCGGAGAGCTGGTGGATTTGTTCTGCAGCAAATGGCAGGAAGGGCTTTCATGGAAAAATCTATCGGAAGAAAATGCAGTACACGAGGCTAATTTTTTGAAATTGGACTGCAGTAAACTGAAAGCAGTTTTGGGCTGGAAACCGGCATTTCATGTGGAAGAAGCTGTTGAACTGACGGTAGATTTCAGTAGGAAGTACTTGGCAGGGCAGGATATAAATGAATGTATGGAGCAGCAAATTCAGATGATTTTTGAAAAAGTCTTACAAAAATGAAATAATAGTTGCTTTAAAATTAGTAATAAATTATAATGAAAGGTAAGCGTGCGGTATAGATTCGGTTACAAGGATATGCCGGAAGGTTAGAGAAATCTAATTAAGCAGGAGGAAAAAGATGAGAGAAACAGTATTGGTAATCATGGCAGCAGGAATCGGAAGCAGATTTGGCGGAGGAATCAAGCAGTTAGAGCCAGTAGGACCAAATGGTGAAATTATTATGGATTATTCCATTCATGATGCTTTGGAAGCGGGGTTTAATAAAGTAGTCTTTATCATTCGTAAGGATTTGGAAAAGGATTTTAGGGAAGTAATTGGGAATCGTATGGAGAAAATAGCAAAATGCGAATATGCATTTCAAGAAATAGATGATCTTCCTGAAGGGTTTGAAGTTCCGGAGGGAAGAACAAAACCATGGGGAACCGGTCAGGCAGTATTAAGTTGTAAGAATATTTTGAAAGATCCTTTTGTGGTGATTAATGCCGATGATTATTACGGAAAAGAAGCTTTTGTGAAGGTTCATGATTATCTTGTCAATGTGGATGAAAACCAGGACAAGCTGCCAATGTGTATGGCAGGTTTTATTCTTGGAAACACGTTAAGTGACAACGGAGCTGTTACCAGAGGTGTAGCCAAAATAGATGAAAATCATATCCTTCTTGACGTAGATGAAACCAGCGGAATTGTGCGCAGAGGCGGAAAAGTCGTTGCTGTGGATGATGATGGAAATGAAAAGGAAATCGATCCCGAAAGCTATGCATCAATGAACATGTGGGGACTTACACCTAAATTTTTAGATATATTGGACAGTGGTTTTGTAAGATTCTTAAGCCATCTTGGGGATAAAGCCTTAAAGAAGGAATTCTTACTCCCGATTATTATCGATCAGTTGATTAAAGAAGGAAAAGCAGAGGTAAAAGTGTTGGAGACCAGAGACAAGTGGTTTGGTGTTACATACAAAGAAGATAAAGAATCTGTTGTAAATTCCTTTAAAAAATTAATACAGAATGGTGTATATGGCGAGAAGCTGTATGAATAAAAGAACCATTACTTTTTTCTCAAAGCTGATTATTTTAATCAGCTTTGAATTAGTTTGTATGGCAATTATGGCTTTTGGCATACAAGATAAAACAAAATATGTTATATATGGTGCAGGATTTGCAGTAATACTGATAGGGGTGGCATTTTTGCTACCCAAAAGCGTATCAAAGAGGCAGGAAAAAATTGTACTTACGGGCCTAATCCTGCTGTGTTTTGGCATAAAGCTGGTGGCGGCAAATATATTTCATCCCACACCGGTGGCAGATTATAAGACTTTTTACGAAATGGCACAGAGTCTTGCGGAGAGTTATCATTATACGGTAAACCCTTTGTATATTGCTCTGTTCCCCCATGTGTTTGGCTATTCGGAGTTTTTGAGTTTTTTCTTGAAAGTGTTTGGCACAGACATAACTGTGGCAGTGGGATTGAATCTGATTTTGTCGGTCATATCCATGGTGTGCCTTTATAAAATAGGAAAGTCTCTGGGAGGATTTTCCATGGCGGTAATTTGCAGTGTGCTTTGGATCGTATTTCCGTCCCAGTCTTTTTGGAACAGCTTTATCTTGTCGGAACCCTTATACACCACAGAACTTTTATTATTTTGGTGTTTGCTCCTGAAGATGGAGGAAACACAGAAAGATACAAAGAAGTCTGTGCTTTTCGCAGTGGCAGCGGGGGTTGTACTGGTATTGTTTCAGATGTCTCGAACGGTGGGCATTATTGTGATCGTGGCAATGCTTATTACATTGTTTATGGTAGAGATTTCTTCTGCGACCAGAAAAAGAGTATTGCTTGTACTGCTGATCATTGCAGTATTTGCGATGGGAAACAAGCTGGCAAACTGGCATGTGGAAAGTAGGATTGGAACTTCTACCGGTGGATTTAGCTGGTATCATGTGTGTGTTGGATTGGAAGAGACTAGCGGAGGAAAATGGAATGAGCAGGATTGGAACCGTGTGCTGGGAAATGTAAACCGTTTCAGTCAGGAAGGATATGAGCACCCGGCACTGGAGGCGCAAAAGTTGGAAAAGTTGGAGGCAGAGCAAAAGGTGAAGAAACTGTCAGAACCTTTTCAGCTTATGAAAACAAAGTTGAAAACTTTGCTGGGCAATGACAGCAGCGGAATTATTATTCATTTAAAATACAGTCAGGTTTCCTTAAAAGCAAAAACCTGTGAGAAAATAGAATTTTTGACCAACAGTTTTTATTATATGATTGTGTTGCTGAGCATTTTGGCAGGTATTTTGTTTTTTCGAGAGAAAAAGGGAAATGTTGCCTTTATATTCTTATATGTGATTGGGCTTACCATGGGACACATGTTGATTGAAGTACAGGAGAGATATCATTATTCTATTCTGGCAGGCTTTCTGGTGGCAGCCGCCTATGCAGTCAGCATTTTGTCCGGCAAGAGGAAGAAAGGAAAAGGATAAGTTTTTTGAGATACAAATTATTGTTGGTGGTTGGCGGGACGCTTATGATAGACACAGAATCTTCCTTAGCAGGCGGAAACAACGTTCAAGCCTTACAGTTTGCCAAAAACAAGAGTCATTGGATTCGCACTTACGTTTACCAAAAACAAGAGTCATAGCATTTACACTTACGTTTACCATAGCACAGCACATAGCCCATACAAATACTTCCCTGAAAGACTGTTTGGTTCTGTCTTCCAGGGAAGTATTTGTATGGGCTATGTGCGTCCTTGCAAGCGGAAGTTTTCATTGTAACCTAATTTAGTTTTGTGAATCATCTTCCGCTTTAGATGCAGTGGTCTGCCAGGATTCCACACCCTCAGTATTTTCTTTTTGGAATAGTATCTTTACCGTCAGTAATATCAACTTAATATCTAGAAAAAAAGTGTAGTTCTGAATATAGTATAAATCCAATTTTAATTTATCATATGGAGTGGTATTGTATTTGCCATAAACCTGAGCATATCCGGTTAAACCGGCTTTTACCTTAAGGCGAAAAGGAAATTCTTCGATTTCTTTGGCATATTGGTCGGCAATTTCTTTTCGCTCCGGTCTTGGTCCTACTACAGACATTTCTCCTTTTAAAATATTTAAAATCTGAGGAAGCTCGTCCAAATGAAGCTTGCGGAGGATATTTCCGATAGGAGTAATCCGGCTGTCATTTTTCATAGCAAGTCTGGCGCCTTCTTTTTCAGAATCTACCCGCATGCTTCGGAATTTATAAATCATAAAAGTTTTTCCGTCTAAGGTCAACCGCTCCTGCTTGTAGAATACAGGTCCGCCGTCATACAATTTTATACAAAGTGAAAAAATAATCATAAGCGGTGAAGTAAGAACCAAAAGAAGGAAAGAAACCACAATGTCTAAAGCACGTTTTGCTATTTTTTCTTCCGGAGCCAGACCAAAATTACGGGATAACTGCAATGGAGTATCAAATAGGTGAATACTGTCAGAGCCCATAATGATAATATCAGAAAGCTTTGGCATAATATAACAGCGAATAGACTTTCCGAAACAATATTTCACAATGTTGTTTCGGATTTCTGAATTAATATCACATACCAAAACAGCTTTGTGCTGATTGATCAATTCTTTGATCCGTTCTTCCCCTTCGCTTACATGGACAGAACTGTGGATAGCATACTTATCACTTCTGGAGTTCAGTTTGTGGATTAAGTATTTTGGATTGCGGTCACCGTATACCAGCAATAATTGCCTTGCTGGATAAAGCTTTTTATAAATCCAATATGAAAAGAAAGTCCATGCTATAATGGCGATTCCGTCCATAATAGTCATTTTCACAATAGGCATATAGGGCATAATGCGGTAACCTAAAAGACAGAGCTGAAGCCAAGTGACAATATTTACACAAATAATAGACAAAAACTGGGAGTACAGAACGTCCATAATCCGCAGATAACCCACTTTATAAGCACTGTAAACATTGGAAAAGAACAAAAGAAGTAATGCATACAATGCAATCAATACCAAATGTCCGTTGTAAAAAAAGTTTTTCGGTAGTGTACCATCATAATAGGTAAACCACGTGTAAGCATAAATCAAGGTCTGAATAACCATGATAATAAAGGCAAGTAAGATAGATAACAGCCTTTTGTAACGTTCTTTTTTTCTCATAATATTTAATTCCTCTCAAAAAACGATGTAAACTACATCAGCCACATTCTAGCAGAGTTACAATAAAATGTCAAATGCTTGCAGAATGCAAGCGTAATATGGTATACTAAAACGATTTCTAAATTGGATAGAACTCATTTTTCAGAAAGGTAAAGATATGATAGAATTTTTAAAATGTATATTTATGATAGTGATTTTTCTCGTGTTATTTACTTTCTTTGGCTTTTTGGGAAGCCATCTGATAAGAAGGAAAAGCTCTTTGATGGAAAATCTTGTGCTGGGGTTTTTTATTTATTTTGCCCTGTTTCAGCTGTTTGCATTACCATTGATTTTATTAAAACAGCACCTTACACTGCTGATGGTGCTGTGGCTGGCAGTTGTTGCCATTGTGCTGATACTTGGTTTTATTGTATTATATAAGGAAATGAAAGGAGAAAGGAGGAAGAAGAAAAATCTAATAAAGAGCAGGCAGATAATGTGTTATCTGGCAATGGCGGTTTTGGTTCTGTTCTTTTGCTATTTTACCGCAATTCAGAATTACTGGGGCTGGGATACTGCATTTTATATAGGAACTATCAGCACCACAGTAGATACAGATACCATGTATCTTATTAATGGGGAAAGCGGTGCGGCAGAAAAAGTACTGCCATTACGGTATGCTTTGTCAGGATTTTACATGAACAGTGCAGTTTTTTGCAAAATAACAGGTATTACGGCAGTTTACTTTCAAAAATATGTGATGGGCACGCTATGTGTATTGCTGTATTTTTCTATTTTGTATCTGGTGGGACAGGCATTATTTGAGAAATCTATTACGAAAACAGCAGGATTTCTCTGGGCAGCAGGGATTTTAAATTTATTCTTTGTATCGGAATACACCACATCCCAATTTCTTATTCTCCGGGCTTACGAAGCTAAGGCGTATTGTGCGAATGTGATAATTCCGGCAATTTTTTGGTTATTGCTGCTTTTGCATAAGGATTTGCAGAATAAAGGGAATTGGAAGGCATTGTTTCTTGTTATGCTGGCCAGTGTTCCAGTGTCCATGTCTGCCATTTTTATTGCACCTGCTATGGTTGGAATTGCTGTGTTAGGTGAGAGCATTGTAAATAAAAATTTAAAGATATTTATTAATGGCATGGTATGTATACTTCCCAATGCAGTGTATCTTGTGATGTATCTTTTGTATACGTTGGATGTTTGGGTGATAAAGGTGTAGAATATGTATGAAGTGAATTCTATTTTAGAAACTTTAAAAATTTATATAGGGCAGTCAGGTATTGGGCTGCTGTTTCTGGTATGTCTGCTGCTGATTCTGGGATATCATGTGCAGGGGAAGGACACTAGGAGTGGTAAGACGCTGATTTGGGTGATTTTCCTAAGCGTAGTGGTATTATTTAATGATGTATCTATGAAAGTTTTGGGAAAACTTACAGACAGTGCTACACTATACAGATTTTTCTGGGCTGTGCCGGTGATTTTGGTGACAGCTTATGGAGTGGTGAATTTCTTTTCAAAAGCCAAAGGAGTAGCGGCTAAACTTGTAGTGGCGGGGATATGTGTTTTGATGCTTGCCACCATGGGAGAAGGTTATGTGACTGCTGATAGCGTGAGGTATCCGGGAACCATGGAAAAGATTCCTCAGGATATTAAAACAATTTGTGAAATAATTGACGAATATAAAACCGTAGAAAATCCTGTGTGTGCGTTTGATCAGGCAGCCCAGCTGATGGTGAGAACGGAAAATCCCTCCATTGTGTGGGCGGTAAGCAGAAAAGCCTATCTGTATTTTCAACAGTACGGGTATGATAACGGAAGCAGAAAATACCGCTATTCAGAAAATCTGTTAAAAGTAGTGGATAATGGAATACAGATTAAAAAGAAAAAACTGCGGAAATCTCTAAGAAAGAAAAAGGTAGAGTTTTTGGTAATAAAAAAGGAATACGACATGGATGCATACCTGAAAAAAGTGGGGCTGAATCCTGTGGGAGAAAGTGATAGTTATATAGTTTATCAATATATAAATGAAGATAAGGAGTAATAGAATGAAACAAGGGAAGATGAAAAAAGTACAGGGATTATTTTGGACATTTTTAATAATGGTTTGCATGGCAGGAATTGTAAGAGTGAGCATGGAGCCTATTGTGTGTAATGCTGCGCAGACAGAGGAAATTCAGGCGGCCATAAAATTAAAAAAAAGCAGTAAGCAATCCAAAATCAGTGTAACCGTAAGTGAACTCCGGAAACTAAAAGAAACGGAAAAAGTCCGCATTTATGTGTGGAATAGTACATTGGGAAAAGAACATGGGAAGTGGTATACATTAACAGAAAGTGCAGGAGTATATGGGAAGACCGTAAGCATCTCAAAGTTTAAAAATGCTGTTGGGAAATATTATGTGGAAGCATATTTGAAAAAAGATACTGGGGAAGAGATTAAACTTGGCAGAAAGACCACAACCATTGCAGGAATTAGCGGAGGAAGTGTTTCATTTAAAAATGTGGATAAAGATGCCGGCACTTGTACAGTGCGAATCAGCAATCTTAGCTCTCCTGCTGCAATTACCAAAGTTCGTGTATGGGTGTGGAGCAATGCCAACGGTACGGATGATGCAAAGTGGTATACCGCAAAGAAAAAGGGAAATTACTGGACATTTAATTTTAGTGCCATGAATCATGATTACCAGTCAGGAAAATATAAATTCAGGGTAAAAATTTGGGATGAACGAGGTGTTGCGAGCTATCTTCGAGACAAGAGTAAGACAATAAGTGTAAACAGCAAGGTATCCATGAAAATAAAGGAAAACAGTACTCAGAGTAAATATACAATTACAGTCAGCAATGTACGGTATAGTGCACAAGTACAAAAAGTTCAGGTGGTTGTATGGAGTAAAAATAACGGAAAGGATGATAAAAAAACTTATACAGCAGTGAATAAGGGAAATGGAACCTATACGGCCAGTGTACCCATCAGCAAGCATAAAGATAGCGGAACTTATTATGCTTATACATATGTGACTTTAAAAGGCAGTTCAAAAAAATTGGTGCAGAAGAAAACCTTCAATGTGACGGGAATCAGTGCTAAGGCTGTAACCTTTTCTTATCTAAATAATGAAAATGGTTCTGTTCAGGTGAATGTTTCCGGTGTTAAATCACCTGCTGCCATCAAAAAGGTGGAAGTGCGGGCTTATACCAGTAAAAACGGTACAGACGATCTGGTAAAAAGTGAAGCAGTAAACGTGAACGGTGTATACAAGAAAAATATCAGTGTTGCTGACCACAAATATGAAACCGGAAAATACAAAATTCAGGTATATATTACCGATTCCAGAGGCATTGTAAAAAAGCTTAGTACAAAAACTCTTGAGTTAGAATGTTCTCAGACATATAAAAATAAGACTACTTTTGCAGGGATTGACGTTTCCAAATTCCAGCAGAATATTGATTGGAGCAAGGTGAAAGCAGCGGGAATAGATTTTGTTATTATTCGTGTGGGATACCGTGGATATCAGTATGGAACTATCGCAGAAGATCCGTATTTTGAAACAAATATAAAAGGTGCTTTGGCTGCGGGAATTGATGTGGGAGTATATTTCTTTAGTCAGGCAGTTACAGAGAAGGAAGCAAGGGAAGAAGCTCAATGGACAATGAAGAAGATAGCGCCATATAAAATCACCTATCCTGTGGTCATTGACACAGAGTATGTGGCCGGAGGGCGGGCAAATGCCATGACTGCCACCCAAAGAACCAAAGTAGTAAATGCTTTTTGTGAAGAGGTGAATAAGTCGGGATATACTCCTATGATTTATGCCAACAAGAGCTGGTTAGAAAATAATCTGGTTATGTCAGCTTTAAATCAATATGACGTATGGCTTGCGCGATATGCTTCTACTCCGGGATATACAGGAGCATATACTATCTGGCAATATAGCGATACAGGGACTGTTGATGGCATCACAGGATATGTGGATCGAAATATAGGTTATAAGAGGTATTACTAAAAGATTATCGGGAATTACTCGTTGAATTCTATGTAAGATTATGGTATTATATCATAGGCAAGAAATGTCAGAAAACTAAATTTGAAAGAAGCCAGCAGCGGAGGAAATCAATATGAGAACATATTTAGTTACCGGAGGAGCAGGATTTATCGGCTCTAATTATATTCATTACATGTTTCGCAAGTATGGAGATGAAATCAGAATCATTAATGTGGACTGCTTAACATATGCAGGAAATCTGGAAAATTTAAAAGATATTGAACATAGAGATAATTATACATTTATCAAAGCAGATATCTGCGATAAAGAAGCTATTGAAAAAATCTTTGCAGAACATGATATTGACAGAGTAGTACATTTTGCGGCAGAAAGTCATGTAGACAGAAGTATCCGTAACCCAGAAGTGTTTGTACAGACAAATGTGTTAGGTACTCTGGTTATGCTGAATGCAGCAAAAAAGGCGTGGGAAAATGAGGATGGAACATATAAGGAAAACAAAAAGTTTCTGCATGTTTCCACGGATGAAGTGTATGGTTCTTTAGAGGAAGGGGATACTTACTTCTATGAAACAACACCATTAGACCCGCACAGCCCATATTCAGCAAGTAAGGCATCCTCTGATATGCTGGTTAAGGCATATATGGACACTTATAAGTTTCCGGCCAATATTACAAACTGCTCTAATAATTATGGACCATATCAGTTCCCGGAAAAATTGATTCCGTTGATGATTAACAATGCATTACAGGGAAAAAAATTACCGGTATACGGTGACGGCAAAAATGTACGTGACTGGTTATACGTGGACGATCATGCAAAAGCCATTGATATGGTGCAGGAACAGGGAAAATTAGGTGAGCGTTATAATATTGGCGGACACAATGAAAAGCAGAATATTGAAATTATTGAAATTATTCTTGAAACTTTATTGGAAATTCTGCCGGAAAGTGATCCAAGACGTGCAAATATCGGCAGACATTTAATCACTTATGTGGAAGACCGTAAGGGACATGACAGAAGATACGCGATTGCACCGGACAAGATTAAGGCAGATATTGGCTGGTATCCGGAAACTATGTTTAAGGATGGAATTAAGCTTACTATTAAATGGTTCTTAGAAAATGAAGAATGGATGAAGAATGTAACCAGTGGGGATTACCAGAAATACTATCAGGAAATGTACAAGTAAGAAATGAAATGTGAGGGTGTTTTGCAAATATAGCAGGGTACCCTCGTTTTGTACATGGGATGGAATTAGAGTGTTATAAATGATAGTGTCAAGTGACCTATGAAAAAAATAGCTAAAGAAAAAAGGCTAAATTGAACCTTGAAAATATGTAAATATTAAAGATTGTGGCTACGGACGCCACCCTTGACAGCACAACAAGAACTGCTGGGAGTCGATTACCG
>CASEML010000142.1 GCA_949289145.1 uncultured Eubacteriales bacterium
AGCTGAGCTACGGAACCATCCTTGTAATTTGTAAAGCTTTCAGTGATTCCGCTGCGATTCGAACGCAGGACCCACGCCTTAGAAGGGCGTTGCTCTATCCAGCTGAGCTACGGAACCATCCTTAATTGCGGTGCAAAAGTATGCTTTTATTTTGAATTACACAAATTTTTCCAGGGTTTTATACGATTATCAGGTACATTTATTCAACTCCGGCTACTCGCCCGACCCTACCAGTTTCCGCCTAAATTCTAATATCCAGTATTTTGCGAAATTCCACCGGCAATTACATCTCTTTGCGGAATAGGAAGCAACAACCTATAGTCTTCTACTCCGTACACCTCTTTCGCGAATCCTGTCCTTTTCAAAAAGGCAAAGTTCACGTCACAATAAAGCGACAGTTGCAACCGGGCGCTCTTAATTTTATCCAAAACCGTAGTTCCTGACAATGGGATTCCCTTTGCTGCGACAATCTTGTTCAACTGGCTTTCTGCATCCGACGTGCTGCCGTTTTTACAAAGACATTCTGCGTATGACAGCAGTACATCCGTATACGTCATAAGAGGAACAAGAGAAGGAATTCCTAACGAAATGTTGCTACGTGTCATCACGTCATTCCGAACTGCCAGTATGGTTTCTGTTCCACTCCCATTGTTATATAAATCCGTGATCGTTTCTTTCTGGTTGTAATTGGAAGAGTCCAACATATAAAAACCACCGGATATAACCTTGGCAAGGAGCGGTTCTGCCTGCCGATAATTACCTTGATACATATAAATATCTGCCAGAAGTATACGGGCCACATCTTTGGAAACAAAGAAAAAGTCATTGGCATCTCTCAAGGATTCATTCTTCTTTTCCTCCAGGTTATCCATTGCCCCTTGCAGTTCCTTAATCAAACGGGAAAATATCTCCGACTGAGGAGTCTTGGAAATACTGGAGCCACCTGCTACCCCAAAATCAGTACTGTCTACATAAGGTACATCCCCCCATGCCACAACCATGTAATAATAATACAAAGCATTCCATACATCAAAGTAACTCTGATATACTCCCAATTGCTTCGCCTCTGCTTCCTTAAACATCAGGTTCATCCTATTGGCACGATAAAAAGAGTTCCAGATGTCACTTATAATCGTCGCATCCGGACTTATATATTGAAGAACTAAATTTGCCTCTTTGTTATAATGGTAATATTGTTCCATCAACGACCACTGCGAAAAAGCTTTTGCAAGTTCTAAAGCAAAGCCAGCTACCACCGTCTTACCGGTCTCTCCCAACTTAGGCAGAGGCATATCGGGGTTTCCTTCCTGGGTAATCTTCACCTCTCCTACTTCATTCCCCATACAGTCGTATACTTTCACAGAAGCTTCTTTAGAAGTTCGAGAATTTAGAGGACTCACATTGATGGTAAGCACATTATTCTCCAGCGACTTCTCAAGAGAGACAGAAGCATCTACCAAGCCCTCATAAATATCCGTAGAAAAATAATCCTCCGAAATGAGAGGCGGATACGACTCGTCATCCTCTGAAATCAGCGGTTCCAAATAAACTGGTACAGGAGAGGTAATCTTTATCGTATAATTGCCACCCTGGTTCGGTACCTGAAGTTCCGTGGTTTCCAGTGTAACCGTCTGCCCTTCTTGTAAGGTCTCGTTTCCGGCCACTCCGTCATTATCCCAGTCAAAGAAGTAAGCCAGTTCCTTCACTTCTACCGACAGGCCTATTTCCTCATAGCGGTCAATAACATGGTTGCGAACAGCCGACAACTGCCCGGCCAATGCATTCCGGTCTTCTTTCATCTGCTGCCGAGTTGACTCTGTAAATGCACCGTTATCTCCAAATTCTTTACACAGCTTGGCCAAATACTCCGTCAAAGCAGCTTCACTTCTATCTACAATCAATAAAGATGATATAGCAATCAGGGCAGCTGATTCATCTGTACCTCCAATGATGGAAAGTGAAGAGGCATCCTTATCTTCATATTTCTGGAGTCCGAAAGCCGTAAACAATTCTTTTTGTGCTTGCGTATTGGCTTCTTTGAAACTCATACCTCCTTCCACCAGCTTCTGTACACGCTGGTATTTCAGATGAGTCAGCACATTGACATTGACCGTGGTCTTATCTGACAAATCAACCAATGCACGCAGGCTTAAGGTACCTGAAGAAAGCTCTCCTTCTACTTCATTAAAGAAATATCCGTTAGCTGTAAGTTCTGCATAAGGAGCTTCAAACAATTTGGAACCAAAAGAGAAATTTCCCATATCGTCTTGAATGGTAGAGGAATAGAAATCACCTCTTACCTGAAGCTTGGAATCCATGGGCTGAATGGTAATGGTTGACCCACTCACAAAAGGTCCTTTTTCTACCTTCCCCGAAACATTATATGTGTGAGGTTCAAACGATTCTCCCTCTTCCGAGTCTTTCCCACACGAAGAAAATAAAACAGAGAAAGCTATCAGCCCTCCGATGTATAGCCTTAATTTCATAATAAAAAGTTTTTTGGTATCTTATTTCTAAATTCTGCTGGACAACCAGGCTCTCCCACCTGGTTATCTGGTACAAAGATAATCACGTTTGTTAATATATACCAACATTTTCAAACACATTTTACTAAAGTAGATATTCTCTATCTATCTTTTCCAAAGGCCGTCACATAAAACAAGAAACATACTACAACTTTTTATGTTTTCCGCACGCAAACCATAGGTTTTCCAGGGCGAAACCCTACGTTTTCCGGACGGGAAACATACAGTTTCGCACCGGAAAACATAGAAAGCTTCCAAGCATTTCCAGCATACCGCAGGAAGATTTCCGGATACACGTGCCACGGTTCTCTCCTCACTAATCGGCCGTTTCCTGCGGTTTTTCCGCGAAAATTCCGTAAGTTTGTGTAACGAAAACCCTAAAAACGACATCACACATGGAACAGCATCCCCAGCTTTTAGTCTACAAGGCTTCTGCCGGCTCCGGCAAGACCTTTACACTGGCGGTACATTATATAAGACAACTGATTGAAGACCCGTATGCCTACCGCAGGATTCTGGCGGTAACG
>CASEML010000143.1 GCA_949289145.1 uncultured Eubacteriales bacterium
AATCAGTCTTATCTACATAGATATATCCATCCATTATGATTTGTTCGAATGTTTGTATGCCTATAGGATATTTCATATGTGTAAAGATAAAATAATGATACCGTATTGGAATTAATCTTTCTTTTTCAGTTCATTCTTGAAATCATGATAAATATCTTTCCCGAAAAGAATCCATGCAGATTCAAACACAAAAGCTAAAAATGCAAAAGCAATGATGATGAGCATTTTCTTGGGAGATGCCGGAGCAAGTGGTACGGTGGCCGGTTCCACTACGGCAAACACCGGTTTGGCCTCCTGTACTTTCCCACGCAGAACCTGCAGCTGCCCCATGGACTGGCTATAGATTTGTTCTGCTAAAGTTAGATTCTTCTGTAATCTTTCTTTTTCAGAAGTCACGGTCTGAAGAATGACATTGCGGTTAGCATCTGCAAATTTGGCATATTCCTGTTGGGCTTCAAAATACTCCTTCTTGTATTGTTCGCATAAACTAAGCTGGAAATCATAATCTTGTTTAGCCTTGCGGGTACGGTAGTCGGTGATATATTCCTGCAGTTTGTGAACGGCACTATCTGCTACGATTGCAGCTGCAAGCGGGTCTTGCAGGGAAACAGTGACTTTCGTCATATTGCTTTTCTTGTCTGTTTCCACTTCCAATATTTTTTTCAGCATCCCAATTCTTCCGTTTTGTTCTGGAGTGAGACGGAATGGATCAATTACTTTTACGCTATCTTTTTGTTCTTCTTTAAAGAGTGATTTTATTCCTTCTATAAGCATTCTGGGAGCTCCCATTATATGACTCCACCAAGGTCTTTTTTCTGTATTCAGGTAATCAAAGAGTATAATGCTGTCTCCTTTTTGAGTTTGAATGGGTATTTGAAGCATTTCCAAAGCAAAAGGATTTGTCTTTACAATCTCTGGAAACATGTTGAAAGTCAGCGCATCCTCTCCAAATCCTGTAGATGCATTTCCTAAACCGAACATGGAAGCAATTCCGGATAATCCACTTGTTCCACTGATTCCGGACTCTGGAGAGAGGCTTACTTCCACTTTGTATTTTTTAGGCTGACTAAAGCCAATCACTACACCTGCCACTATACCGATACCAATGGCTTTGTATATTTTTTTTCGATTTAAATATAGTTTATAGAATAAAGCAGCAATATCAATTTCACTGATTTCTGTTTTTTGCTTATTTCCTTCCATTTATTAGTTGATTTAGTTAGAAATATTATTTGCGTAATAATTTTTGGTATATAAGACTACGTATATAATTGGGGGTTAATCTAACGGTTATGCGAACTAAGATATTATATATTAGCGTAGAAATTCCAAATAATCCAAGTTTATAAAAGTCTATCTGAGATTTAATATCCGCAATGGCGTATTTCCATCCACCTCTACGTCTAATCATATTTTTTGAGAAGCGGAAATAGAGCAGACTTTCTTGTATATTATAGAATTTAGCACCATTCATAAGCATTTTTATCCATAATCTATAATCCTCAGGAAATCCGTCATACCCTCCAGCCTTTAAAACAGCTTGTTTTTTATACATTACAACCGGATGATTTATGGGACATCGGTGTTTTGCGTATTTTAAAATTTCTTGATGTCGTTCAGGTAATTTTTTTATGGAAAGAATATTGTTTGTATCATTTTCAAATTCTTCTATCCATGCACTGCATATATCTATGTCTGGATATTTCTCAAATATTTTAATTTGTTTTTCAAATCGGTCAAGTTTTGCTATATCATCTGTATCCATTCGTGCTACTATGTCATAAGTGCAATGTTTTAATCCTTCATTTAATGCTTTTCCCAACCCTTGGTTGTATGGAAGTTGTACGATTTTAATCGTTGAAGTTTTTTTTTTGAATTGTGAAATAACTTTTTCTAACGTTTTAGGCAACTTCCCGTCTTCAACTAAAATAATTTCAGTTGGAGGAATTGATTGTTTAATAACACTATATAATGCCTGTGATAGGTATATAGGTGATTCTTTATAATATACAGATAATAGGACAGAAAAACTAATCATGCATGAATATTTCTTAATAAGTAATAATAGAAAAAATAGATATGTAAACTTCCAATTTTAGGGTATCCCCTTTTAGACGGGCGCTAGTCGGCACCCGTCTAAAAAAGAATCCACAAATTTAACGATTATTATTTGCATATTGTCATGGGAAGCAGGTTTTCGTAATCCGTTCTTCCCTTTTTTAATTCTCTGAGCAGCCTGCAGAAGTAATCCCTGAAGGAGACAC
>CASEML010000144.1 GCA_949289145.1 uncultured Eubacteriales bacterium
ATTTTGCGCCCTGAAATAAGGGTTACAAAAGGGAAGAGACAGTCCACTGGAGAATTCAGGTCTTAAAAAAGTCCGAATTTTCTGGGATTGTCTCTTCTCTACATGTCAGGGGTTAAAAATCGGTATTAACCGACAGCCCCACTGTTTCTTTTATATAAGATTTAATCCTCCTCATCATCCAAGTAAAATTCGTAGTACTCTGCTTCGTCCTGCCACTCATCAAAGGCATCGGCAGCAATCTCGTATTCTTCTTCGGTTTCGATATTTTCGATACGAGGAAGTTCATCTTCCTCAAAGAAACGATATAGCAGTGCTTCTCCTTCCTCAAAGCCGTGACCTTCCGGTGGAAGCAAAGCGATGTAATCCTGTTCGCCTACAGTGAAAATTGTAAGAATTTCACAATCAATCTCTGCACCGTCATCTAATGTGAGCGTAACCATCACATCTGTATCTTCATCGTAATTCTTATTATCCTTACCCATTTTGAATCCTCTCTTCATAAAATTTTCAGGTAAAATATACCATAATTCTAATGTAACAAAAAGACAAGGGAATTGCAACTGTGGTGATATAAAAAATCCATTAATTTTACAAAATATTAATTGACTTTCCGGGATTTTATAATAAAATAAAACTATCTATATTTAAGAAAAAATTAAGAAATATACTTGGAAGGAGAACAATGGTGGCTACAGGCAAACAAATTAAATCTTATAACAGAACGAAAGCGGGAGTGAAACCACACCGTTCAAGATTTGATAAGGAAAAAAATGAGGAAGATTATAAAAGAGGAAACAGCAGAAATGGGGAACGCAGAAATGGCAAATCACAGGCTGCAAAAGAGGTGGCAAAAATCAAAGAACAGCAGCCGGATAAGATGGATATTGTAAAACGTCTGGAAAAAGAAAGAAAAGCAATGCAGAAAAAGAGTAATAATCAGAACAGCAGTAAGAATAAAGCAAGTGCAGGCCGTATTCAGCGTCCAGTGAAAAGAAGTAATAACATTGACTGGACAAGAGAATATGAAAATGACTCTTACGATGATGATAATATAAGCTATATGTATTAAACGGTATGATTTGTCACCAGTTGGAACCAAAGGGTTGACAAATCAGATGTTTTAACATATACTTTGAATATCAAAATATTTGTTTATAAAACTATTTGGAATTGAAAGGAAAAGGAGATCATGTTAGAAAAAATTAAAGAAATTATTGCAGAACAGTTAAGTGTAGAGGCAGAAACAATTACACCAGCAACAAGTTTTAAGGAAGATTTAGGTGCAGACTCTTTAGATTTATTTGAATTGGTTATGAGCTTAGAAGAAGAATATAATATTGAAATTCCATCGGAAGATTTAGAAAGCATCACAACCGTAGGTGCTGTTATGGAGTATTTAAAGAATAAGGGTGTGGAAGAATAAATGAAAACGAAAATCACAGAGCTTCTTGGCATTGAATATCCGATTATTCAGGGCGGGATGGCATGGGTTGCAGAACATACCCTTGCAGCGGCTGTTTCACAAGCCGGTGGTCTGGGACTGATTGGCGGTGCCAGTGCCTCCGGTGATATTGTTAGAAGCGAAATCAGAAAAGCGAAAGAATTAACAGACAAACCCATTGGTGTAAATGTTATGTTAATGAGTCCATATGCAGATGAGGTAGCACAGGTCATTGTAGAAGAAGGAATCAAAGCAGTTACTACTGGTGCGGGAAATCCGGAAAAGTATATGGATATGTGGAAGAATGCAGGCGTTAAGGTGATGCCTGTGGTTGCTTCCGTGGCATTGGCAAAACGAATGGAAAAATATGGAGCAGATGCTGTGGTTGCAGAAGGATGTGAATCCGGAGGACATATTGGTTCCCAGACAACTATGTGTCTTGTACCACAGGTGGTAGATGCAGTAAATATTCCGGTAATTGCAGCCGGAGGTGTGGCAGACGGCAGAGGTTTTGCAGCAGCCATGATGCTGGGCGCGGAGGCAGTACAGATTGGAACACGTTTTGTTGTCTCTAAGGAAGCAGTAGTTCACGGAAATTATAAAGAGAGAATTATTAAAGCAAAAGATATTGATTCCGAAATTACAGGTCAAAGTTATGGACATCCGATTCGTGTACTTCGCAATAAAATGACAAGAGAGTATCTGCGCATGGAAAAAGAAGGTGCTTCTTTTGAAGAATTAGAACATCTCACACTGGGATCTCTTAGAAAAGCGGTGGTAGAGGGAGATGTGGTAAATGGTTCTCTAATGGCAGGTCAGATTGCCGGGCTGATCAAAGAAGAAAAAACTTGTGAAGAAATTATCAAAGATATTATGTCACAGGCAGAAGCATTACTTAAAATTCAGTAAGAAAATTCATATAAAAAGGAGAAATATATGAGCAGGATTGCATTTGTATTCCCAGGGCAGGGAGCTCAGTATGTGGGAATGGGAAAAGACTTTTACGATAACTTTCAGGTGTGTAAGGATATCTTTGCAGCAGCAAAGAAAGCTACCGGACTGGATGTGGAAGCAATCTGTTTTGAAGAAAACGATAAGATCAACATTACAGAATATACACAGATAGCCATGCTGACCGTTGAGGTTGCCTTAGCAAAAGTACTGGAAGAAAAAGGAATCCGTCCGGAGGTGACTGCCGGATTAAGCCTTGGAGAATACGGTGCATTGGTAACAGCAGGTGTCTTATCTGTGGAAGATGCTTTTAAGGTGGTAAGACAAAGAGGCATTTTAATGCAGGAGGCAGTGCCTACCGGTGGAGCCATGGCCGCAGTGCTTGGGCTGGATGGTGCAGTGATTGCAGAAATCTGTGAAAAAACAGAAGGAATCGTAAGTGTTGCCAATTATAATTGTCCAGGACAGATTGTGATTACCGGAGAAGAGGCTGCTGTAGACAAAGCCTGTGAAACTTTAAAAGAGCAAGGGGCAAAACGCTGTGTGAAATTAAATGTAAGCGGACCCTTTCATTCTGCCATGTTACAGGATGCAGGAGCTAAATTGTATGATGTGTTAAAGGATGTTTCTCTGGGAGAATTAAAGATTCCGTATCTTACCAATGTAACGGCGGACTATGTTAAGGATATAGATGAAGTGAAAGACTTGTTAAAGAAACAAGTCTATTCTTCCGTAAAATGGCAGCAGAGCGTAGAAAAAATGATTGAAGATGGAATTGATACCTTCATTGAAATTGGGCCAGGCAAAACTTTGTCTGGATTTATGAGAAAAATTGATAAAGAGAAAAAAGTTTCCATGTTCAATATAGAAAAAGTAGAAGATTTAGAAAAAATAGCAGCCCTGTGTCAGGGGTAAGGAGGAAAATATGTTAAAAGGTAAAGTTGCATTAGTTACCGGAGCCTCTAGGGGAATTGGACGAGAAATAGCAATTACTCTGGCAGGCAAGGGAGCATATGTGATCATAAACTATAACGGTTCCAAAGAAAAAGCGGAAGAAGTGAAGAAAACCATTGAAGAGCAGGGTGGCACTGCAGATATTTACCAATGTAATGTGGCAGATTTTGCGGCAGTGGAAACCATGGTGAAGGATGTAGTGAAAACTCATGGAAGCCTTGATATTTTGGTGAATAACGCAGGAATCACCAAAGATAACCTGATTATGAAAATGAAGGAAGAAGATTTTGATGATGTGATTGCTATTAATTTAAAAGGGGTATTCAATACCATCAAACATGTTTCCCGTCAAATGTTAAAACAGAAACAAGGAAAAATTATTAATATTTCTTCCGTATCCGGTGTGCTGGGAAATGCAGGTCAGGCAAATTATGCAGCATCAAAAGCAGGCGTAATCGGGTTGACAAAAAGCATGGCAAGAGAACTTGCTTCCAGACAGATTAATGTAAATGCAGTGGCGCCGGGCTTTATTGATACAGAAATGACAGAAGCAATGACCGATGCGGCAAAAGAAGCAACCATTGCACAGATACCGTTTCAAAGAACAGGAAACCCCAAAGAAATTGCCAGCGTGGTAGCATTTCTTGCATCTGAAGAAGCATCCTACATTACTGGACAGGTAATCAGTGTAGATGGCGGAATGGCAATATAAAGGAGAGGCATTATGAAAAGAGTTGTAGTTACAGGAATGGGAGCCATCACTCCTATCGGTTTAGGTGTGGACAGTTACTGGGAAAGTCTGAAACAGGGAAAAATTGGATTCGGTCCCATCACTAAATTTGATACCACGGATTATAAAGCAAAGCTTGCAGCAGAAGTGAAAGATTTTAATCCGAAAGATTATATGGATCCTAAATCAGCCAGAAGAATGGAAAGCTTTTGTCAATATGCGGTAGCAGCCGCCAAGGAAGCTTTAGAAGACGCAAAGCTTGATATGGAACAGGAAGATCCATACAGAGTAGGGTGTTCTATCGGTTCTGGGATCGGAAGTTTGGATATCTTTGAGAAAGATCATAAGAAGCTGTTAGAAAAGGGACCGGGAAGATTAAATCCGCTGCTGATTCCGTTGATGATTTCCAACATGGCAGCAGGAAACGTATCGATTCAGTTTGGTTTGAAAGGAAAGAGCATTAATGTGGTAACTGCCTGTGCTACCGGTACCCATTCCATTGGTGAAGCCTTCCGTACCATTCAGTATGGAGATGCTGATGTGATGGTGGCAGGAGGAACGGAAAGTTCCATTACTCCCGTGGGAATCGGAGGATTTACAGCACTGACGGCACTTTCCACGGAAGAAGATGTAAACAAATGCTCTCTGCCATTTGATAAAAACAGAAGTGGTTTTGTTATGGGAGAGGGCTCAGGTGTAGTTGTATTAGAGGAATTAGAACATGCCCAAAAGCGTGGCGCAAAGATTTATGCAGAGGTGATTGGTTATGGGGCCACCTCCGATGCTTATCATATTACTTCTCCGGCAGAAGACGGTATGGGGGCAGCCAATGCGATGTTGTTTGCCCTTCGCGATGCGGGCATTGCCAAGGAAGAGATTACTTATATTAATGCTCATGGAACAGCCACCCATCACAATGACTTGTTTGAAACAAGAGCGATTAAAACAGCATTTGGAGAACATGCCGGCAATATAAAAGTAAATTCTACAAAGTCTATGATTGGACATTTACTGGGAGCAGCAGGAGCAGTGGAATTTATCGCCTGTGTAAAACAGCTGACAGAAGGATATATTCATCAAACAGTAGGATATACTACTCCGGATGAAGAATTGGATTTAGATTATGTAAAAGAACCTGTCCGTCAGGAAATTAATTACGCATTAAGTAACTCCCTGGGATTTGGAGGGCATAATGCAAGTATTCTGATTGGAAAGTATAGCGAATAGAGGAGAAAGAAATGGAATTTGAACAGATTATACGTTTGATTGAAACTGTTTCAGCTTCAGAATTAACCAGCTTTACTTTAGAAGATGAAAAAATGAAAATTTCTTTGAAAAAGCAGAAGGAGAACCAGATTGTATCAACACTTCCGGTACAGGCTGCCGCAATACCGGTCAGTGAAGTCTCCGCAAAGGAAACGGAAACACCAATATCCGGCAATGAGATGAAATCTCCGTTAGTAGGAACCTTTTACAATGCGCCTTCACCGGATGCAGAACCATTTGTACAGGTGGGCGACAGCGTAAAGAAAGGTCAGACCTTGGGGATCATCGAAGCAATGAAATTGATGAACGAAATCGAATGTGAGTACGACGGTGTTGTGAAAGAAATTCTTGTGGATAACATGGATATGGTGGAATATGGCCAGACCTTGTTTATCATTGAATAGAGAGGAAGGTAAGTATGTCAGTATTAACCACCAAAGAAATTATGGAAATTATTCCTCATAGACAGCCAATGCTGTTGATTGATACCATTGAGGAATTAGAAGAGGGAAAAAGAGCGGTAGGAAAGAAATGTGTTTCTTATAATGAACCGTATTTTGGCGGACATTTTCCCCAGGAACCAGTTATGCCGGGAGTGCTGATCATCGAAGCCATGGCCCAGGTTGGTGCAGTGGCTCTGCTTTGTAAAGAAGAATTTAAGGGTAAAACAGCGTATTTTGGCGGAATCAATTCAGCAAAATTCAGACAAAAGGTGGTTCCGGGAGATGTGTTAATGTTAGAATTAGAAATTACAAAACAAAAAGGTCCTGTTGGTGTGGGCGTAGGAAAAGCATATGTAGATGGTAAACTGGTGACTCAGGCAGAGCTGACCTTTGCCATTGGATAGGAGGAAAGTATGTTTCAAAAGATTCTGATTGCAAACCGGGGTGAAATCGCTGTGAGAATTATTCGCGCCTGCAGAGAGATGGGAATTGAAACAGTAGCAGTGTATTCCGAAGCAGATAGAGAAGCATTGCATACCCAGCTGGCAGATGAAGCAATTTGTATCGGTCCTGCTTTGGCAAAAGACAGTTATCTTAACATGGAACGTATTGTCAGTGCAACCATTGTAACTGGGGCCGAAGCCATACACCCTGGCTTCGGCTTTCTTTCCGAAAATAGTCGGTTTGTAGATATGTGTAATAAATGCAACATTGCATTTATCGGCCCGTCTGCAGAAGTGATTCAAAAAATGGGAAATAAGTCAGAAGCAAGAAGAACCATGATGGAAGCAGGTGTGCCGGTAGTGCCGGGAACGAAAGAACCTGTTTATGAAGCGGAAAAAGCAATAGAGATCGCTAAAGAAATAGGTTTTCCTGTGATGATCAAGGCATCTTCCGGCGGCGGCGGCAAGGGGATGCGTGTGGCTGAAAATGCCCAGAGCTTTATCAGCCAGTTTGAAACCGCCCAAAGAGAGTCTGTGGCATCTTTTGGGGATAATACCATGTATATTGAAAAATTCATCGAAGAGCCAAGACATATTGAAATTCAGATTATGGCGGATAAGTATGGCAATGTGGTACAGTTAGGTGAGCGTGACTGCTCCCTGCAGCGGCGTCATCAGAAAATGTTAGAAGAATCTCCCTCCTGTGCTTTGGACGCAGCACTGAGAAAGAAAATGGGTGATACTGCGGTTTTAGCGGCAAAAGCGGCGGGGTATGAAGGCGCTGGAACCATTGAATTTTTGCTTGATAAAAATAAGGATTTTTATTTTATGGAAATGAATACAAGAATTCAAGTGGAACACGGTGTTACAGAAATGGTGACAGGACTTGACCTGATTAAGGAACAGATTTGTGTGGCAGCAGGTGAAAAGCTGTCTGTTTCACAGGAAGAGGTAACATTAACAGGTCATGCTATAGAGTGCAGAATTAATGCAGAAGATCCGAAAAGAAACTTCATGCCATGCCCTGGGAAGATTACACAGCTTCATATACCTGGAGGCAATGGTGTGCGTGTAGATACAGCAGTATATATTGACTATACGATACCTGCAAATTACGACTCCATGATTGCGAAAATCATTGTACATGATAAAGACAGAATTTCCGCAATTCATAAGATGCGCAGTGTATTAGGTGAATTGATTGTGGAAGGCATTGAAACAAATATCGATTTCCAGTACGAGATACTTAATAATGAGGATTTCTTGGCAGGAAATGTTACCACTCAGTTTATTGAGGAAAATTTTGGTTAGGAGTAGAGGTTCATGTTAAAGTTTAAAAAGCCAAATTATATTAAAGTAGCGGCAGAAGACATGAAAGTGGAAAAAGAAAAAAAGGCAAAAGACACCGAACCGAGAGTACCGGAAGGTCTTTGGATCAAATGTCCAAAGTGTGGTGATATGCTTTACAAAGAAGACGTTGTAAATAATTTTTACAGCTGCTATAAATGTGATGCATATTTTCGTGTGAGAACAAAGAACAGACTCCGAATGGTAGTGGATAAACACAGCTTTGAGGAATGGGATAAAGAGTTAGTTGGTAATAATCCTTTAGATTTCCCAGGCTACGAGGAAAAGCTGGCTCAGACCAGAGAAAAAACCAAGTTAGGAGAAGCGGTGACCTGCGGCAGGGCAAAGATATACGGTGAGGAAGCAGTTGTCTGTGTCTGTGATGCCCGTTTTATTATGGGAAGTATGGGGCAGGCAGTAGGTGAGAAAATAGCCAGAGCCTTTGAACGTGCCACAGAAGAAAAACTCCCAGTAATCGTGTTTTGCTGCAGCGGTGGAGCAAGAATGCAGGAGGGTATGGTATCTTTGATGCAGATGGCAAAAACCTCAGCAGCCATTAAACGACATTCGAATGCTGGGCTTCTCTATATTTCCATGTTGACAGATCCCACCACAGGAGGCGTTACGGCAAGCTTTGCCATGTTGGGCGATATTATTCTTGCGGAACCGGGGGCATTGATTGGATTTGCAGGTCAGAGGGTGATTGAGCAGACCATTGGACAGAAACTGCCGGAAGGATTCCAGAGAGCAGAATTTTTATTAGAGCATGGATTTATTGATGCCATCGTAAAAAGAGAAGATTTAAAAGATACTTTGTATAAATTGCTTCAAATGCATAAAAAAGTGGAAAAAGCCACAGCGAAATCGGAAACGATAGAAGCCGCATTACAGAATGTAACGGAAATGTCTGCATGGGAACGTGTACAGCTATCCAGAGCAGCTGACAGGGCAACGGCTTTGGATTATATCGAAAATATTTTTACTGATTTTATGGAATTTCACGGAGATCGTCTTTTTGCAGATGATGCTGCCGTGGTAGGCGGATTAGCTTATTTTCAGGGCATTCCCCTTACAGTAATCGGAATACAGAAAGGCAGAAATACCAAAGAAAATATTGCCAGAAATTTTGGTATGCCTTCTCCAGAAGGATATCGAAAAGCATTGCGGTTAATGAAACAGGCGGAAAAGTTTGGACGTCCCGTTATTAACTTTGTAGATACTCCAGGCGCCTTTTGCGGTATGGAAGCAGAAGAGAGAGGTCAGGGAGAAGCTATTGCCCGAAATCTTATGGAAATGTCTGATCTAAAGGTTCCGATTTTGAGTGTTATGATTGGAGAAGGAGGCAGTGGAGGCGCTCTTGCATTGGCAGTTGCCAATAAGGTGATTATGTTAGAAAATGCCACATATTCTATTCTTTCACCGGAAGGATTTGCTTCTATTTTGTGGAAAGACAGCAAGCGGGCATTAGAGGCGGCTCAGGTTATGAAAATTACCGCAGAGGATTTAAAAGAGCTGAATATTATCGATGAAATAATCTATGAAAAGGAACCGGCAACTGCAGAAACCATAGAATATCCTGCCCAGCAGATACAACGTTGTATTGCAGAATTTATTGCTCAATATCAGGATATGGAAGCGGAGGAGATAGCCATGCAGCGGTACCAGCGATTTAGGAGAATGTAAAGTGAATGTAAAACCATTAGTTATAGGTGATTTAAAAGCAAGATTTCCACTGATACAAGGTGGAATGGGTGTTGGGATTAGCTTATCCGGGCTTGCAGGTGCAGTGGCGAAGGCAGGCGGTATCGGCATAATTTCTACAGCACAGATTGGTTATCGTGAGCCGGATTTTGATTCGAATCCTATCGAAGTGAATCTGCGCACCATAGGAAAGGAGATCCGTCTGGCAAGAGAAAAGGCGGAGGGTGGTATTTTGGGAGTCAATATTATGGTGGCCACCAAACGGTATGAAGATTATGTCAAGGCTGCAGTGAAAGCCGGCATTGATTTGGTGGTTTCCGGAGCGGGACTTCCGATTAAACTACCGGAACTGATAGGAGAAAGCAAGACAAAAATTGCGCCCATTGTTTCTTCGGTGAAGTCTGCCAATGTAATCTTGAAAATGTGGGATAAGAAATACAAAAGAACAGCAGATCTTGTTGTAATTGAAGGCCCCAAGGCAGGCGGCCATTTGGGTTTTAAGCGGGAAGAATTAGATCATATAGAAGAATTGAATTATGACAGTGAGATTCAGGGTATCATGCAGGTAGTAAAAGAATATGCTGCAAAGTATGCAAAAAAAATACCGGTTGTTTTTGGAGGCGGTATCTATGAGCGAGAAGATGTAGAGCGTTATCTGGATATGGGGCTGGACGGAGTGCAGGTAGCAAGCCGTTTTGTAACAACCTATGAGTGTGATGCAGATGAGAAATACAAACAGGCCTATATTGATGCAAAACAGGAAGATATTATCATAGTAAACAGCCCTGTGGGAATGCCGGGGCGTGCCATACAAAATCATTTTGCAAAAGAAAGCAGAAACGGTGCTTACAGACCTGTAAAATGCAGGCAGTGTATCCAGACATGCAATCCGGCAGACACTCCTTATTGTATCACAGATGCTTTGGTAAATGCCGCAAGGGGAAAAATAGAAGATGCTTTGTTGTTTTGCGGTGCCAATGCTTATAAGGCAAAAAAAATAGAACATGTGGAAGATATTTTTAAAGAATATTTTTCTTAAGTGTTGACAAAATTCCTCTGCGATGTCAAAATAAAAGAGTTGCTTAAAATCTGGAGCAGCAAAAAATAAAAGAGGAATGAGTTAAATATGAGTGAAAATAATGAAAGTATTCAACAGTTAAAGCGCATTATCAGGGATGCCAATCGTATTGTTGCTATTTGTGGTGCGGATATGGTTAGTGCCAGTGGGTATACAGATTTGGATTGTGATGATGCTTTTTATGATATCGAGATAAAATACGGTGCTTCTACACCGGAGTTATATTCGTCCAGATGTTATAATACAAGGCCAGAGCAGTTTTTTGAATTTTATAAAAACGAAGTTATCTGTGAAAAAGAGCCAAGTGCAGGTTATTATGCATTAGCAGAGCTAGAGAGCAGAGGAAAGATCAGAAGTATTATCACCAAGGATGTACATGGAATTCCAAAGAAGGCAGGATGTCGTAGGGTGCTAGAGTATCATGGCAATATTTATCATAATGAGTGCCCAAAGTGTAAAAAGCAGTATTCTATTGACTATGTGAAGCAGTCGGATAAAGTACCAAGATGCGAGCAGTGTAACACTGTGGTAAGGCCTGGAATTGTTTTGCCGGGAGAAATGGTGCCAAATAGTATAATGACAGAAGTAGTAAATGCCATTTCAGAAGCGGATGTATTATTATTGCTGGGAGTGACTGATCCGTTTTACGAAGTAGAAAAACTGATTCAATATTATAATGGTGATAAATTGATTTACATTAGGGAAACCATTATGGAACCGGATGATCGTGTGAATATTTTCATCAATGATAAAGTATGCAATGTGCTTCCAGAAGCAATTATATGAAAAGATACATAATATACTGGGAGCAGGACACTGCTAACTGCTACCAATTCTTCCGTGAGGACAGAGGTTGTACCGCTTAGGAGTTGTTCTTGAAGTAAATTTAAATTTGAGTAATGCAAAACATCCCACAAATGACGTAAGCACGTTGTTTGTGGGAGTTTTCGTTTGCTCTTATTAATTTAATACCTATTTTGGAAAATTTGCAAGGATTTATATGCAGTGAAATAGAATTTGCACTTCTTAGGAGTGTATTGGCAATCAATAAGTCTGAGCCGATACTGGGTACAGATTTTTTCTCTAAAACTATTGCACAGGCAAGAAAGATATATTAAAATGTAAATATACACACGTCAGGCAGTTCGCCTTATTTCCAGTATAAAATTAAATTACGTTTTGACATAAGAACCTATTGACAAGGAAGCATGTTATGGGGTAATATGAACATATAAAAACGAACAAACGTTTGAAAAAGGAGAATAGATATGAGTAAAGATGACAAAATGAAAGCATTGGATGCTGCTCTGGCACAGATAGAGAGACAGTTTGGAAAAGGTTCCGTAATGAAACTTGGGGATACAAGTAATCGTATGCAGGTGGAAACCGTTCCCACAGGCTCATTAAGCCTTGATATTGCGCTGGGTATGGGTGGAATACCAAAGGGGCGTATTGTGGAGGTATACGGCCCGGAATCCAGTGGTAAGACTACGGTATCCTTACATATGGTAGCGGAGGTACAAAAACGGGGCGGCATTGCAGGATTTATTGATGCAGAACATGCCTTAGACCCGGCATATGCAAAGAAAATCGGAGTAGACATTGATAATTTATATATTTCACAGCCAGATAATGGGGAACAGGCTTTAGAGATTACGGAAACTATGGTGCGTTCCGGCGCTGTGGACATTGTAATCGTTGATTCTGTAGCAGCCTTAGTGCCAAAGGCAGAAATTGACGGAGATATGGGAGATGCCCATGTGGGACTGCAGGCACGACTGATGTCTCAGGCACTTCGTAAGCTGACAGCTGTTATCAGCAAGTCTAATTGTATCGTAATCTTTATTAACCAGCTTCGTGAAAAGGTAGGAATTATGTTTGGCAATCCGGAAACCACTACCGGTGGACGTGCGCTTAAGTTCTATTCTTCTATCCGTTTGGATGTAAGAAGAATTGAAGCAATCAAACAGGGCGGCGAAGTGGTAGGTAACCGGACAAGAATTAAAGTAGTAAAGAATAAGATTGCACCTCCGTTTAAAGAAGCAGAATTTGATATAATGTTTGGAGAAGGCATTTCTACTGCAGGAGATATCTTAGACTTGGCAGCAGAAATCGGTGTGATTCAGAAAAGTGGTGCATGGTATGCATATGATGGAAATAAGATAGGTCAGGGCAGAGAAAATGCCAAAAATTTCTTAAAGGAAAATCCGGAGATTATGGCAGATGTAGAAGGAAAGGTAAGAAAGCATTTCTGCTTAGATGGTGAAGGTGCAGAAGCGCAGGAAGAAACTTCCACAGCAGCTCAGGAACAAAGGGAAACTAAGGAAGAATGATTATAACTGCAATAGAGCCCTGTGAAAATAAAAAATATAAAGTATACTTAAACGATGAATTGGCATTTGAATTATATAAAAGTGAGCTTAAGACCTGTAATCTTGTGACGGGAATGGACTTAGAGGAAGAATTACATAACAGAATTCTGTATGATATTGTGGGAAAACGTGCTAAAAAAAGAGCCATGCATATTTTAGAAAAACAAGATAAGACAGAACAGCAGCTGCGAGATAAGCTGTTAGAGAACCAATATCCAGTCCAGATAGTGGAGTACGCTATTGATTATGTAAAGACCTATGGTTACATAGACGATGTTTCTTATGCAAGAAGATACATAGAATACAGAAGCAGAAGTAAGAGCCGCAAACAGTTGAAGATGGAGCTTTATGCAAAAGGTGTTTCCAGTGAGATTATAACTCAGATTTTTGACGATATGGAAGAGGGGGAAATGGAAACCATTCGAAAGCTAATTTTAAAGAAGAGTGCTGAACCACAGCTGTTGGAGGAGCAAGAAAAGAAAAAATTAAAGACATCCCTGATGCGAAAAGGTTTTGCATATTCAGAAATTGAAAAGGTTTTTTCACAGTTTGAGTAACGCTAAGACATTCTTGAAATTACTTGACACAAGTACGAAAAAAGTATAAAATTTAAGTGTTGTATTTTTGTGCAATGAAAATTAAATAAGGAGGTGCTCCTGTGCTAAGTTACGTTATTGCAGTTGTTATTACTTTGATAATAACTATACCTATTACTTACCTGGTTACCGTAGAAGTCCGCAAGAAAACAGTGGAGGCAAAAATCGGTAGTGCAGAAGAAAGGGCAAGAGAAATAATAGATGAAGCATTAAAGGCTGCAGAGAATAAGAAGCGTGAAGCATTGCTGGAAGCTAAGGAAGAAAATCTCAAGGCCAGAAACGAAGTAGAAAAGGAAACGAAGGAACGAAGAGCGGAAGTGCAGAGATATGAACGTCGTGTACTTCAAAAAGAAGAGAACTTAGATAAGAAGGCAGAAGCGATGGAAAAGCGCGAAGCGGGCTTTGCGGCAAAAGAAGAAGCGTTGAAGAAGCAAAAGCAGGAAGTTGAAAGCTTAAGCGAAAAACGTGTACAGGAATTAGAGAGAATCTCAGGATTAACCTCCGAACAAGCAAAAGAATATCTTTTGAAAACTGTTGAAGACGAAGTTAGACATGAAACAGCCGTGCTTGTGAAAGAGCTTGAAGCAAAAGCGAAAGAAGAAGCAGATAAGAAGGCAAAAGAGTATGTAACCACAGCGATACAGAAATGTGCAGCTGATCATGTTGCAGAAACAACCGTTTCCGTAGTACAGTTACCAAATGATGAAATGAAGGGACGAATTATCGGACGGGAAGGTCGAAATATTCGTACTTTAGAAACCATGACCGGTGTGGAATTGATTATCGATGATACACCGGAAGCAGTAATTTTATCTGGATTTGATCCAATTAGGAGAGAAGTGGCAAGAATTGCTCTGGAAAAATTAATTGTAGATGGTCGAATTCATCCGGCACGTATTGAAGAAATGGTAGAAAAGGCGCAGCGTGAAGTAGAAGTTATGATTCGAGAGGAAGGTGAAGCAGCAACTTTAGAGGTTGGTGTTCACGGTATACATCCGGAATTAGTACGTTTACTTGGTAAAATGAAATTCCGTACAAGCTATGGACAGAATGCGTTAAAACATTCTATAGAAGTAGCTCATTTGTCTGGGTTATTAGCCGGGGAAATCGGGGTAGATATCCGTATGGCTAAGAGAGCGGGTTTACTGCATGATATTGGTAAATCTGTGGATCAGGAAATGGAAGGATCACATATTCAAATTGGTGTTGAATTGTGCAGAAAGTATAAGGAGTCTGCTGTTGTTATTAATGCAGTGGAGGCCCATCATGGTGACGTGGAACCTCAGTCATTAATTGCATGTATTGTACAGGCTGCTGATACGATTTCTGCTGCAAGACCAGGTGCAAGACGTGAAACATTAGAAACATATACAAATAGACTTAAACAGTTAGAGGATATTACAAACACATTTAAGGGTGTAGAAAAATCTTTTGCTATTCAGGCAGGTAGAGAGATTCGAGTTATGGTAGTTCCGGAGCAAGTAACAGATGCTGATATGGTATTATTAGCAAGAGATATATCTAAGCAGATTGAAGCTGAATTGGAATATCCGGGACAAATTAAAGTAAATGTTATTAGAGAATCGAGAGTAATTGATTATGCTAAGTAATATTTGAACACAAACAATGGGAAGCACATTTAACAACTTTCTGTTGTCAGAAATAAAGCCGTTGTATAATAAATATACAGCGGCTTTTTTGATGAAAATTTATCATTAAAAACAGTCCGCCTATATAGGCGGACTGAAAAAATTATAAGGTAAATTGTTTTAATAACTCTGTTAGTTCTTCAGCACGTTTTGCAAGGTTAGAGGAAGCAGAATCTAATTTAGTTACAGAATTTAACTGTGTTACTGCTGTGTCTGCTACATTAGAGGAGCAGGCAGAGGTTTCCTCAGAGACAGCAGAAATACTTTCGATTGCCGAAAGAGTACTATCTCTAGATACTCCCATGGAATTCACATCTTCAGTAATAGCAGAAAGTGAATTTACCAAATTAGAAATCTGCTCGCTCATTTCCTCAAAGGAGGAAGTAGTATTAGTAACGGCATCTTTTTGGGATGTTACAACAGTTTCTGCTTGTTTTGCTGTTTCAACTACATCATGTGTTTGAGCGATCATTTCGTCAATGATCTTATTAATTTCAGTTGCAGAAGTCAGAGATTGGTCAGCCAGTTTACGAATTTGTTCTGCAACCACAGAAAAGCCACGTCCTGCTTCGCCGGCTCTTGCAGCTTCAATGGATGCATTTAGAGAAAGAAGGTTTGTTTCTTCTGCAATGTCATTGATAGCATCAATAATATGGCTGATTGACCGGGATCGTTCTTCTAACTGTTCGATTGCGGCAATTACCTTGGAAGTGATCAGTGATGTTTCCTTGGCACTTTCATTTAAAATATCCATAGAGCTAATACCACTGCGAATGGATGTATTGGTTTGGGAAGTAAGCTTACTGATCTCAACAGTACTGTTAGAAACCGTGGAAATCTTATGGGATAAAGAGTCCATTTGGGAAAGACAGTCTGCAGAATCTTCGTCTAACTGGTTAACACCAGCTTCAATATTAGTAATTGCAAGTTGTATATCTTTAGAGGTCTGCATAAAAGTGGAGGAAGAATCAGAAACAAAAGCAGCAGCTTCTGTTAATTCTTTACTCATTTCGTTGACCTTCTGTATTAAAAGCTTCATATTAGCAATCATATCAGTAATACCTTCTGTCAGCAATTTAAATTCATCTTTTCGTTTAGTGGTAACTTCCACTGTCAGATTGCCTTTGGCCACCTTATGAAGCTGATGTATGATATTGCTGATGGTAGAACCGATTCCTTTAGCAAAATAGGTACCTAAAAGGATAGCAAGCACGGAACCAATGATAACAAATAAAATAGTATTATTTCTGATATCTGTTACCTGAGAAAGAATAAATGACTTTGGTATCAGGGAACAAATCATAGCATTTTGGTTTGTTAGTTTATAGTATAAGAAAAGGTAATCAGAATTGTTTAAAGTAACATCTTGAACTCCATTGTCAGCTTCGCTTTCTAAAGCGCTGGTGTAAAAGGCTTTGTCAGAAAATACTGGTATATCATTTTCAGAAAATTCGTCGTTAGAAAGAACTTCCATTCCGTCTTGTGTAACAAGTCCCACCACACTTCCTTCACCTGCGTCTAGGGAGGAGAGGGTATTGGTAATAACATCGCGCCTAATATCAATGATCATAATGGTGTTGGAGGTTGCAAAGTGTCTTGCTAGCCTGACACCGTATTTATCACTGGAGGTATTAAGCTCACTGTCAATTTCCGGCTGATTGCCAAACCAGAAGAAGGTATATTTATTTTCTTTTACTTTGGCACCTGAATCTGTTGCGATATAATCAGCGTATAAGTCTTTGCTGGTTGCCTGAGATGTAGTAATAGAGTCCACGTTGCCGGAAAGAAAATAAATGTTGGAAATCAGTGGGTCAGAAGTGACGGCGCTGCTCAACAAATTTTTGTAACTGTTAATTGTAGTGGTTTGTTTGATATTATCTGTAGCATAAATTCCATTAAAATAGTATGTCAATTCATTATCGTTTAAGTAAGACATATAGTTGGTCTGTACATTATTTAGTGCCAGATCCAAATACTGTGCCATCATTTTCATTGTTTGACTGGCAGAATTTTCGTAGGTGTCTGTAATACTGTTGGAAGATTTACTATAGGAAGAAACTCCCAAAATGATGATGCAGATAACTGTCAGCATAAAAGCCGATATCAGCTGAAAATGAATTCGCTGGAAAAATGGTATTTCTGCCGACTTTAATTTTGATGTATTGGATTTAGGTTGTTTGACCTTCGAAGCCTTTCGGGGCTTGTTTTTCGCTGTAATAGTACTACGTTTATTCATAATGGTTACCTCCTATGCCTCATATAATATAGTTTTATATAATTTTACCAAAAAATATAAAAAAATTCAATGATAATTGCATAAAAAGTAGAAAAATGTTTGAGGAGTTCAGACGTCATCAACGATTCTGTAGCAGTAGTTTTGTGTGCCGATTTTGGATTTTCAGATCATATCAGACTTTCCTATGTAACATTTATTACGCAGATTAAAAAAGGTTTAAATTGTATGGAAGCCTTCTTGACATCATTATAAAAGATAGTATAATTGAAAAAAGTCATGAGGGTGTCGAAATGACACTCTTTTTTAATGGATACAGGAGGAGATATATGTCACAGGAAATTAAACGAATTAAAAGAGAACTGGTACAAAAGGGAAGTATTATTGATTTATATAAGGATCATATACAGTTACCGGACGGACAGGTGAAAAAATGGGACTTTGTAAAGCATAAAGGAGCAGCAGCAGTAGTTGCTGTTACGCAAGAAGGTAAACTGCTTATGGTGCGCCAGTACAGAAATGCACTAGACCGTTATACGCTGGAACTGCCGGCAGGAGGACGTGACACACCGGAGGAACCTACCATAGAGTGTGCCGCAAGAGAATTAGAGGAAGAAACTGGATTTCGCTCAGAACACTTAGAACATTTAATCTCTCTGCGGACGACGGTGGCTTTTTGTGATGAGTTGATTGATGTATATGTGGCGGACAGACTGATACCCTCTCAACAGAAGCTGGATGAAGGTGAATACATTCATGTGGAAGAATATGATTTAGATGAATTGTGTCAGATGATATTTGATAAAAAGATACAGGATTCCAAAACTGTGTCGGGAATTTTGGCATATAAATTAAAATGCGCCATGGAAAAATAAAAAGGTATATGTTTTTTTATTCCCGCATAAATATGTAGAAAGAAGTACAGGCAGGAGTAAAAATGAAGCAGGCACATACGGTAGAAGGACAGAAAAGAGGTATGAATCGTTTTATATCTTTTTTTTGCATTGGTTTTTTGCTAGGCATTGTTATAGGAAATTTTCTGATCCCGGAAACCGGGGGAGAAGCTGGAATTATGAGCGCATATTTTCTGGATAAATTCGAGTACATGGACATAGAATATAGTTCACTGTTTGTGTATATTTTAGAGAAAAGAATGAAAATATATATAATTCTGGTAGTTTGTGGGGTTACTGCATTTGGGTGTGCATTGGCGTATGGATATACCATGTGGTTGGGAGTGAGCACAGGTGCTTTTATGAGCATTTGCGTCTTGCGTATGGGGATGATGGGAATTTTTGTAGGTCTGGTATCCCTTTTGCCTCAATATTTGATCTATGTTCCAATCTATGTGTTTCTCATGTGGAGAATCCGGGAGAATCAAGAGATAATTGGAAATTGTACCGGAAAAAAAGAAAAACAGAAATTATGGATAAAATATTTTGTGGTGATGTCAGTGGCAGCACTGGTGTTAGTGGCGGGCATTTTTTTGGAAAGCAATGTAAACCCGTTTCTTATGAAAAAAATACTAAAGTTTGTCTAAGAAACCATTGCATTTCTGAAAAAGAGTGATTATAATAGTATCTACGTGAGTTGAAAATCAGCGTAATATAAGAAAAATACGAGGCAAAGATTAATGGAACTTGAAATACAACAATTTATTTTATACTTACAAAATGTAAAAAGAACATCAGAGAATACCAGAGTATCTTATGAGAGGGATTTACATAAACTGAAACATTTTTTAAACAAACAGTCGGTACAAGACATTGGGGCGATTACTACCACCAATTTGAATTCTTATATACTTTATCTGGAGAAAGAAAAGTTCGCACCAAGTACAATATCAAGAAATATTGCGGCAATAAAATCTTTTTATAATTACTTGACAAAAGATGGTAAGGTGCAGCAGGATATTGCGGAGGAATTAAAGGCACCAAAGGTAGAGAAGAAAACAGTGGAGCCCCTTACGGAAAGCGAAGTAGCAATTTTGCTGCAGCAGCCTAATTTAGAAACTAGCAAGGGGATTCGGGATCGTGCCATGTTAGAATTGCTGTATGCAACGGGAGTCAGGGTCAGTGAATTGATCGCACTGAAAGAAACAGAAGTAAATTTAAATCTTGGATATGTTACTTGCAGAAATAGAACTGTATCCTTTGGCAGTCAGGCGGGCAATGCGTTGAAACTATATTTAGAAACTGCCCGAAAAGAATTGGCAGGAGAAAAACATTGTGATTGTTTGTTTCTTAACTGTTCTGGAGGTCAGATGAGCAGGCAGGGCGTTTGGAAAGTATTAAAATCTTATGCAAAAAAAGCCGGAATTGAAACGGATATTACACCCCATATGATAAGAAATGCGTATGTAAAAGCACACCCTGCAAAATAGGGTGTGCTTTTTTGCAGGGAAAATATAAGAATTCTAATTGGCGAAAAAAGAGCTGATAAGCGTTGCCATTTCTTCGGGTGTTTCCTTTTGTCCATTTTCTATCCAATACAGCAATGAGTGAAATAATCCCCCCATATGGTAGTGCAATTGATAATCAATAGAAGTAACCGGGTACTGCTGATACAGCATATCTGTGTACAAATGTTTCAAGTTAGAAATGAAAGTATTCATCATTAATTCAAAAAGGTTGGCTTTTTTCAGACTCAAGATTAAACTGCTTTTTTCCTGGAAAAAAGCAAAAAAATGGAGGATAAGCTGATAGGGAGTAATATCGGGAAATCCTCTGATTTCCATGGATAATTCCTGTGCCACTTTATTAAAATACTGAATGAGAATGTCTTCTTTAGAAGAATAGGTGCGATAGTAAGTCATTCGGGAGACACCTGCTTTTTTGGCAATATCTGTTATTGTAATTTGGTGATAGTCTTTCTGCTCCATCAATAAGATCAAAGCTGTGAAAATACAGTCTTTTAAGTTATTTTCATCATTTTTTTCTAATTTTTTCATAAATTTCCCACCTGTTTATAAAGTTTAATTTTTTTTAATGAACATTTTTGGAAAATCTGTCACAAATCCATTTTTCCATATTGTGAATATTTTCGGGATTCATTATACTTGGTTTGTTACAAGTGTAACATAAAACTAATGGAAATTCTATAGACCACACAGTAAGGAGTGATTTCTTGTTTGGATATATTATATGTAATAAAGAAAAACTAGAACAAGAAGAGAAACGATATCAAAGTGCATATTGTGGTTTATGTAAAGATTTAGAAAAACGTTTTGGTCAATTAGCCAGAATAAGCTTAAATTATGATATGGTTTTTCTTATCTTATTTTTGGCTTCTTTATATGAACCGGAAGAAGAAGATTATGAGTTTTCCTGTGTTATGCATCCAATACATAAGAAAAAAGCAATGGTAAATATTTACACAGGCTATGCAGCGGACATGACGGTGGCACTTTCTTATTATAAATGTCTGGATGATTGGCAAGATGAGCATAAATATTTAGAACGATGGTATTTAGACAGGTTGGAAACCAGCTATCGCAAAGTGGAAAAATGTTATCCACGTCAATGCAAGGCAATTTCGGAGGGGATAAAAAAATTGAATGAAATTGAACATTCCCCTTTCGTACAGCCCGACGAAGCAGTCAATTGTTTTGGACGGTTAATGTCAGAGATATTTATTTATAAAGAAGATTTTTGGAGCAATAGTTTGAGAAATTTTGGATATCATTTAGGAAGATTTATTTATTTGATGGATGCCGCTGTAGATTATAAAAAAGACCGAAAAAATAATAACTATAATCTTTTAGTTCAAATGGGGAAAAAGCCAGAAGAAATGGAAGAAATATTAGAGATGTTAATCGGGGAAGCTGCCAGACAGTTTGAAAAACTGCCTTTAGTTCAGGATGTTCACTTGCTTCGTAATATTTTGTACGGCGGCGTGTGGTAGAGATATTCTGCACAAAAATCCAGAGAGGAGGAACAGCATGGTTGAAGATCCGTATAAAGTGCTGGGGATATCGAGGAATGCAACAAAAGATGAAATAAAAAAGGCATACCGGAAAAAAGCAAAAGAATGCCATCCGGATCTGCATCCAAATGATCCCAAAGCAGTTGAAAAAATGAACGAGATTAATGAAGCATATGATATGTTGAATAATCCGGAAAAATACAAAAAGCAGGAGCAGGCATCTTATCATAGGGGCACTTATGGAAATGCTTCCGGTCAGTCAGGAGGAAATGATGGACCGTATCAAAATACATGGGGAGAATATGGCGGTTTTGGTGATTTTTTCGGTTCATGGGCAAATGGATATGAAACTGGGAATCCAACGGTAGAACCGGGGGACAGTGAAGATATACGTCAGGCGATTGATTTTATTAATATGGGCAGGTATGGATATGCCAATAATACTTTAAATAGTATAGTAAGTAATAGAAGAAATGCCAGATGGTATTATCTAAGTGCTTTGGCAAATGCGGGTTTGGGAAATTCAATATTGGCAGCAGAACAGATTAACAAGGCAGTTATGATGGAGCCTAATAACCAGATATATCAGCAGACAAAGCAAAGCTTTTATAAGACGGGGAATATTTATAATGAAGCGGGTCAGGAATTTTGGAGGTATGCAGAGGGAATGAACAGACTTTGTATGGGCTTTTGTGCCACACAGTTTTTCTTCCTGTTTTGCTGTAGATAGGAAGGAGCAGAAAATATGAGTAAAGTGATAGGGATTGACTTAGGAACCACGAACAGCTGCGTTGCTGTAATTGAAAATGATACACCTGTAATTATACCAAACAGCGGAGGAGGACAGACTACCCCCAGCGTTGTGGCCTTCTCTAAAAATGGCGAACGTCTGGTGGGAGAAGCGGCACGCAGGCAGGCTGTAACAAACCCAGAGAGAACCATCAGTTCTGTCAAACGTCATATGGGTACCGACTGGAGTGTTTCCATTGATGGGAAAGAATATAAGCCACAGACTATTAGTGCAATGATTTTAATGCAGTTAAAAAAGGAGGCAGAAGCATTTTTAGGCGAAGAAGTGACAGAAGCTGTAATTACGGTGCCGGCTTATTTTAATGATATTCAAAGACAAGCAACCAAAGATGCTGGGCGTATTGCGAGGTTAAATGTTAAGCGTATTATTAATGAGCCTACCAGTGCAGCGCTTTCTTACGGTCTTGATCATGGAGAAGCGCAGAAAGTTATGGTATACGATCTTGGAGGCGGAACTTTTGATGTGTCTATTATCGAAATCGGAGATGGTGTAATTGAAGTACTCTCAACTGCCGGCGATAATCACTTGGGAGGAGATGATTTTGATGAAAGAATTTCCCACTGGCTGATACAGAATTTTAAGCAAGAGCATCATGTGGATCTTTCAAAAGATGTAGCTGCTATGCAGCGCTTAAAGGAGGCAGCGGAACAGGCAAAAAAAGAGTTGTCATCGTCTGATAGTGCTCATATCATGCTGCCATATTTAACTCAGGCAAAAGGAAAACCGTTACATCTTGATACTACGCTCACCAGGCGGCAGTTTAACGAATTGGTGAAAGATTTAATAGAGCGTACTCAGGCACCGGTACAGAATGCATTAAATGATGCAGGAATTGCTGCATCAGAGTTAGGAAGGGTTTTACTTGTGGGAGGTTCTACCAGAATCCCGGCGGTTCAGAAAAAAGTGCATGAACTTACTGGAAAAGAACCCTCCAGAAATATCAATCCAGATGAATGTGTGGCGAAGGGTGCCGCTATTTTAGGAAATACACTGCAAAGTAACGCATTGCAGTGTGTAGGAGAGAAACAGGATTTACTTCTTTTGGATGTGGTACCGTTAAGTCTTTCTATAGAAACGGTGGGCGGTGTGGCAACTAGACTGGTAGAGAGAAACACTACACTTCCTGCCAGATATTCTAAGGTGTTTACAACAGCATCTCCTTATCAGAGAAATGTAGAAATTCATGTACTTCAGGGCGAGCGCCCTATGGCAAAAGATAATAAAACTATTGGAAAGTTTAAGTTAAAGGGAATAAAGAAAGCAATGGCAGGTGTGCCGCAGATTGAAGTGACTTTTGATCTTGATGCAAATGGAATTTTAAATGTATCTGCGAAAGACTTAGATACTGGTAAACAGCAGTCCATTATCATTACTGCCAATGAAAGAATGTCAGATGCAGAGATTGCGCAGG
>CASEML010000145.1 GCA_949289145.1 uncultured Eubacteriales bacterium
TCCTTTGATGTGGTTGATGTTTGGTCGCGGATATTATATCAAAAAATGGAGGTCAATGCTCTTTTTATTTGCAAACCTCCAATAAATCAAGGTTTTAATAAAGTTAGAACAATAAAAAAGAGGTAGTTTTTGACACTACCGAAAAAAATCGGGAGGGCTAGCATATGGAGAAAGCAGTAATTGATATGAGTCAGGATACCCTGTTTGTTCTGGAACAGGTGCAGGGGTTCCTGGAATGGCTTATAAATGAGAAAAAGGATTCGGAAGTTATCACAAGAGCGGAAGAACTTATAGAATTAATACATATAAAAGAAGAAATCATTCTTCATTCCGGACAGCAAGAAGCGTTGACCATTATAGCAAAAGAGCAATGCAAGATAGCAGCAGAGGTAGACAGTAGCAGCTGTAGAACAGAAACAGAGCGTTATTTTATTGAAGCGGCTCAAGCAAACTATAAAGTATTATCTAATAAGCGATATTTGGAGATTTTGAGGAAAAAAGAATTTGAGGAAATAGTTGGTGTTTTACAGAGAAGACAGCAGGAAATGGAAGCGGAAGGAGAAAAAGAAGTATGCAGTTAGTAATAGCAGAAAAGCCGAGCGTGGCACAAAGTATTGCAAAAGTTTTAGGTGCGGCTGAGTGGCAGGATGGATATTTAGAAGGAAATGGTTATTTTGTAAGCTGGTGTGTAGGGCATTTGGTGGAACTTGCACAGCCTAATTCTTATGGAGAACAGTATGCAAAGTGGAATTATGAATCTCTACCAATAATCCCGGAAGAATGGAAGCATATGCTCAAAGAAGATACTAAAGAACAGTATGAAGTTCTTGAAACACTAATGCATGATGAACGGGTAGAAAGTATAGTATGTGCCACAGATGCCGGACGAGAAGGAGAACTTATTTTCCGGTTGGTATATGAAATGGCAGGATGTACAAAGCCAATAAAGCGGCTTTGGATATCTTCCATGGAAGAGAGTGCAATTAAAGAAGGATTTGAAAATTTAAGACCAGGTAGTGAATACGAACATTTATATGAAGCAGCACTTTCAAGACAGCAGGCGGACTGGCTTGTTGGTATCAATGGCACAAGACTGTTTACAGTTTTATATGCTGGTAAAGTATTAAAAGTTGGAAGGGTACAGACACCTACACTTGCAATGCTGGTAGAGCGTGAAATGAAAATCATAAACTTTGTAAAGGAAAAATATTTTACAAGCCATATTCTGATAGAGGAAAAAGGAATTGATGCCAGCACAGGACGTATTGATGATGAAAGTGCTGCAAACCAAATTGCTGCAGAGTGTAAAGGGAAAACAGCCACTGTAACCAAAGTGGAAAAAGAAGAAAAAAAGGTGGCACCGCCGAAACTGTACGATCTGACTACCTTGCAAAGAGATGCCAACCGTTTATTAGGTTTTACAGCAAAAGAAACTTTGGAATATACACAAAGCCTTTATGAAAAGAAACTTTGTACTTATCCAAGAACGGACAGCCAATATTTATCTGATGATATGGCCCAGACAGCAGAAAATGTTATTAAAGTTATTTTTGATACTTTACCGTCTATTGTACCAGAGGTTATTTTTAATCCTAATGTTTCGAGATTATTAAACAGTAAAAAAGTAACAGATCACCATGCAATTATTCCTACTGTGGAAATTGCAAATACAGAATTAACAGATCTTCCGGAAGGTGAGAGGAAAATTCTTCTTCTTTTAGCAAGCAGACTACTTTCTGCTACAGGAGAGATACATACATATGAAACAGTAAAAGCAGAAATTACATGTAATAATATTATTTTTTATACATCTGGAAAAAGTGTGATTTCTTTTGGGTGGAAAGTTTTTGAAGAGGTATTAAAAACAGCGCTTGGAAAAGTAGAAGAGAAAAATGTAGTAGAAGAACAGAAACTTCCAGAACTCTTGGAAGGAATGACTTTTGAAGATGTACAAACAAGTGTGAATGAGCATTTTACAACACCCCCCAAACATTATTCAGAAGACAGTTTGCTCTCAGCAATGGAGCGTGCCGGCAATGAAGACATGGATGATGATGTGGAGAGAAAGGGACTGGGGACACCTGCTACAAGAGCAGACATTATTGAAAAACTGGTTCATGATGGTTATGTAAAACGTGAAAAGAAAAATCTGATACCAACAGAAGATGGATTGAAACTGATTACGGTTCTTCCAGATGTGGTGAAATCCCCCAAATTAACAGCAGACTGGGAAAATACATTAACACTGGTGGCAAAGGGCGAATATTCCATGGAAGAGTTTATGACCGGAATAAAAAATATGGTGAAGAATCTGGTTGATACTTATAGCAGTGTAAGTGAGGAAGATAAGAAGCTGTTTGCAACAACACAGGAAATATTGGGAAAGTGTCCAAAGTGTAGTGGAGATGTTGTAAAAGGAAAGTTTGGTGTTTATTGTAAAAACAAGTGTGGAATGAACGTTGGAAAAGCTATGGGCCAGGAGCTTACCGATGAGCAGGTGAAAAAATTGTTGTCTGGGAAAAAAATTTTAATGAAAGGACTGAAAAGTAAAACCGGGAAGAAATATGATGCTTATTTAATCCCGGAAGGAATTGAAGACTATTCCTATGTTAATAAAGAGGGAAATGCGGTGTCTGGTTCACAGTACAAACTGAAGATGGAATTTCCTAAGAAAAAATTCAAAAAATCATAAAGATATCCAGAAGTAAAAGAAAGAAGGTAACTATGGAGCAGACATTAAATAAAGAACAGTTTGCCGGCATTGACTATGGCCCATTAAAACCATATATGGAAAAGGAAAGCATTACAGATATAAATTGGAATGGTAAAGCACTTTGGATAGATGATGTTGAAACGGGCCGCTATAAGACAGAAGACGAACTGGATGCAGTTTTCATAAATCGTTTAGTAACAAAATTGTCTAATGTGGTCAGCAAACAGTTTAACAAAAATAACCCGGTTTTGGAGGCACAAACAGAAACACTTCGAATAAGTGTTGTGCATCCGGAAGTCAGTAATACAGGAACCGTAATTTCTATTCGAAAAATTCCGGTAAGTAAAAAATTGGAAAAAGCAGATATGATTTCCAGAGGTTATTGCTCAGAACAGATAGCAGAACTTTTAGAACTGTTAGTAAAAGCAAAAATGAATATTATTGTATCGGGGTTGCCTGGCTGCGGAAAAACAGAATTGTTGAAGTATATGGCAGGATTTATAAAATCTACAGATAGAATTATCAGTATTGAAGATACCTTGGAGATGCATCTTCCAAATCTTTATCCGGAAAAAGATATTCTTGAAATGCTGATAAATCCTAAATTTAGTTATACGGATGGTATAAAAGCCTCTATGCGCTTATTACCTAATTGGCTTATGATTTCAGAAATTCGCCAGGAGGAAGCAAAATACTTAATGGAAAGTATGTCAACAGGGACTCATTGTTTAACCACAGTACATACCGAAAGTGCAGATAAGATTCCGGCCAGAATTGCTAATATGACAGATGATAAAAAGATAATAAACGATGTTTACCGGTATCTGGATGTAGGAATCCACCTAAGAAAAACAACGAATGCAGAGGACAGCAAAGTTACTAGAGCCATAGAACAGATATGCTTTTTTGAACATGATGAGAACGAAAATGAAAATAAAATGCATATGCTAGTGGAAAATAGAAGAATAGTAACAGATTATATACCACAGTCCATTTTGGAAAAGTTTATTTCCCATAAAGTGGATGTACCAATATTGCGAAAGGAGGAGAAAAGTGAAATTCCTAAAATATGTGAATTTTAAAAATTTTAGAAAA
>CASEML010000146.1 GCA_949289145.1 uncultured Eubacteriales bacterium
GCCAAAACTCTGGCTGCCAAATTAAAGGGACTTCATGTTTCCACCTGCATTTGCGCCAGAAGTGAAGTTGCCCTGATGGAAGCATATAGCTTTGGTCATCATACCGAAAAACTTTCAAATTTGAAGAATATTGTAAATGATTATCCTCTGATTATTAATACAATTCCTTCCAAAATACTAAAAAAAGATATTTTAGAACAGATCAACCAAAAGACTATGATCTTTGAAATTGCTTCCTATCCTTATGGAATTGATATGGAAGCCGCTCAAATGCTTCATGTAAATGTAAACTTATGTATGTCACTGCCGGCAAAGTATGCGCCTGTTTCATCTGCCGATATCCTGACACGTTTTATCTTAAAAACGTCCCTACAGGTATCTTCCCAAATGCACGCAGCCACTCTGTCCGGGCAGCAGAATTAACAGTCAATATATTATATCATCGGAGGTAGCCCATGACATTGAAAGGTATCAAAATCGGTATTGCATTCACCGGATCATTCTGCACCTATAAAGCAGCAATGGAAGAACTAAAGCACATAGCAGAGGAAGGAGCTGAACTGTACCCTATCATGTCATTCCATTCACAGCAAATCGACAGCCGTTTTGGAAAATCATGTGACTTGAAACAGCAAATCGAGGAAATCTGTGAAAGAAGCATGATTGACTCTATCGAAAAAGCGGAACCTATTGGTCCCAGCGGATTTTTAGATATTTTAATTATTATGCCTTGTACTGGGAATACTATAGCAAAGCTTGCCAACGGAATCACAGACAGCCCGGTGCTGATGGCAGCAAAAGCCCATATGCGCAACGAAAAGCCATTGCTAATATCAATCTCCACCAATGACGCTTTAGGAATGAATTTTAAAAATATCGGGCTGTTGATGAATTGTAAACATATTTACTTTGTACCCTTTGGCCAAGATGCACCGGAAAAGAAACCAAATTCTATGGTTGCTCATACAAATCTGCTTCTTCCAGCCATCCAGGCTGCCTTGGAAGGAAAGCAGCTGCAACCTGTGATCCGCTAACCCATCAGCCTGCCAAAGGAAAATAAAATTTAGTAAAAAAGAAAGGAACCTTAGAATATGTGCGGTATCAGCGGTTTTTATAAATCTCATGGAAATCTTATTTTCCAAAAAGACACCTACGAAACTATATTACACAAAATGAATCACGTTCAAAAACACAGAGGTCCGGATGAGGATGGTATTTATCTGGATGATCACTGTGGTCTGGCCCATGTGCGGCTGTCTATCCTAGACCTTGCCAAAGGCAGCCAGCCCATGCACTGCTGCACCGGTTCGGAGGATTATTGGATCGTCTACAATGGAGAAATTTACAATATGCCTGAATTACGCAGAGAGTTACAACAACAGGGAATTGTTTTTCAAACCACCTGTGATACGGAAGTATTGCTGCAAGGATATACCCGATGGGGCGATGACATGTATGAAAAGCTCAATGGCATCTTCGCGTTTGCCATCTGGGAAACTAAGAAAAGACAACTGACCTTATGTCGTGACCGTCTAGGCGTAAAACCATTGTTTTTTGCCCAAAATAATAATACTTTTGTCTTTGGTTCAGAAATCAAATCTCTCTTATCCTATGACAAAACTCTTTCTAAAGTTAACAAAGAAGGGCTGTGCGAGTTATTGGCTTTAGGACCTGCCCATACCTATGGCAAAACGGTATATCAGCATATAAAAGAAGTGCTCCCAGGAACTTTCCTTAAAATCTGCGGCGGCGAGGTACAAGAAAATACCTATTGGAAATTGGAAAGTCGGGAACATACAGATTCTGTGGAACAAACTATAGAGAAAACTTCTTTCCTCATACAATCTGCCATTCATATGCAGATGCTGTCCGATATTCCTATCTGTACCTTTTTGTCCGGCGGTTTAGACAGCAGTATTGTCAGTGCAGTTACCGCCAACCGCTTAAAAGAACAGGGAAAAACATTGACTACCTACTCCTTTGATTTTGAAGGTAATCAGACATATTTTGAAGCAAACAGTTTTCAGCCCTCTCAAGATCTTCCCTTTGCTCTGGAAATGTCAGAGTATTTGGGCACCAATCACCATGTACTACAATGCAGCAATCGGGACTTATATGAACATTTAAGTTCTGCCATGTTTGCCAGAGATTTTCCCTGCATGGCTGATGTGGAATCTTCCCTGCTGTATTTCTGCGGGCAAGTGAGCAAACACCATCGGGTAACCTTAACCGGCGAGTGCGCAGACGAAATTTTCGGCGGCTATCCATGGTTTTACCGTCAAGATATGTTTGACCGGAATGCTTTTCCATGGAGCTACGATATGGATGCCCGCACTGCTCTGTTAAAGCCAGGGCTTATAGAAAAACTACCATTACAAGAGTATTCCGTCAATGCATACGAAACCACTATCCGGGAAACTCCTGTCCTTTCAGGTGAATCCAAGGAAGAAAAGCGGCGCCGGGAACTTTCGTATTTAAATATCAAATGGTTTATGGCAACACTGTTAGAGCGTATGGACCGCACCAGTATGTACAATGGTCTGGAAGCCCGTGTTCCTTTTGCCGACCACCGGATCGTAGAATATGTATTTAATGTACCATGGAGCATGAAATTTATGGGAGATACCGAAAAAGGACTATTGCGCAATGCAGCACGTGGCCTTTTGCCGGACAGCATATTATTCCGCAAGAAAAGTCCTTATCCTAAAACTTACCATCCAGTATATGAACAGTTGCTGAAAGATGAATTTTTGCGAATTTTAAACAGCACCAGTGAACCTGTTTTGGAATTCCTAGATAAAGAGCGGTGTTATGATTTCTTAAATACACCCATGTCTTATGGTAAGCCATGGTTCGGGCAGCTGATGGCAGGGCCGCAGCTGCTTGCCTACTATATCCAGATGAACCAATGGCTGAAATCCTACTCCATTCCACTGGACATTTAATCCGAACAGCAAGTACATGACTCTAATATATAAAAAACACTGCCGGACTCATTTGTATATACGCGAGTTCGGCAGCACTAACTTGGCAGGTTATACTGTTTCAATTTTTTCTATATTTATGTGCGCTTCTTCTTTAATGCTTCCATTACTTCTTCTGCCTGATAAGATTCTGCCATCCCACATAGTTCTCTAATCTCCGCTTCTGAAAAAATTTCTGGATATTGCTTTCCCAGACTTTCCAACAGTTCACATGCCTGCTCAAAATCATATGCTTCTATGACCTTCTCAATTTGGCGGATGATCTGCCCCATTTCATCCCCTGCCTCTAGCTGCTTTGGCAGTTTTTCTATTTTCTTTTTTTCCTCCGTCTTAGACTGTAAAAGTTTTTTCCTTCCATATACAATCTTTTTTTCCGGAAGATAAGAAATCAGCATTTTTTCTAACAGATTCATGTTAATCGGTTTTGACATATAATCATCAAAGCCTTCACTTTTTAATTCTTCCTTCACGCCTACAATGGCATTGGCAGTAAGGGCAATCACCGGCGGGCAGTCCGATGGCTGCAGTAATTCCCGAATCTGCTTCATGGCTGCAGCACCGTCCATCACAGGCATCATACAGTCCATAAAAATAATATCATATGTATTTTTTTCTGCCAGAGCTATTCCCTCTTTCCCACTAGCTGCTAAATCGGCTGTAACATTATAATTTTCCAACAGCCCTTTCGTAATTTCCAAATTTAACTGGTTGTCATCCACCACCAATACCCTTGCCCCCTCAGCATAAAACTCAATTCTCTCCGGTTCCTCTAACAGTTCATCTATATCCCACTGTAACTGCTGTATTTTAGAATCACCAATTTTCTTTTGTGGTACGGTAATTATAAATTCACTGCCTTTCCCATATTGGCTGTTTACTTTCATAGTGCCCTGCATCAGATTCAGTAATCCTTTTACAATGGCAAGTCCAAGTCCCGTTCCTTCGATTCCCTTATTTCTATTGATATCTAATTGCTCAAATTCGTTGAACAATTTCCCCAAATCTTCCTTTTTTATTCCGATTCCAGTATCCTTGACCCGAAATTCCAGCTCTACCAAGTCATTGCTCTCCCACAATACTTTTGCTGAAAAGGTAATAGTACCTTCCTTTGTATATTTTACTGCGTTGTTCAGCAGATTTAGAAGAATTTCCCGTATGCGCATAGCATCTCCATACATTTGGAAAGGAATGTTTTCATCGATGTAAGTTTCAAAACGCAAATTCTTTTCTGTACTTATCTGGGCTATGATTACAATGGTATCATGAAACAAGGTTTGTGCAAAATAAGGTTCCGGCAAAATCTGCATTTTTCCCGCCTCGATTTTTGAAATATCAAGTATTCCGTTAATAATATTTAAAAGTCCTTTGGAAGAACGTTTAATATCTCTAGCATACTTTTTCACCACATCATCTGTATCTCTCTGCGCAATCAATTCTGACAATCCCATAACTGCGTTCATAGGGGTTCTGATTTCATGAGACATATTGGCAAGAAATATAGTTTTGGCACGATTAGCCCGTTCTGCTTCTTCTTTTAATTTCAAAATTTCATTGGCGTAGTTATCAATAAATTCCATATCGAAAATCCATGCCAAATACCCACGTAACGCCTTATCCTCATAAAGCCGGGAAATTCTGATTTCATAATGCTTATCGCCAATTTTACTTACACTTTCTTCTTTTCGAAATATTTCATCCAGTTTTTCCCTCTTTCGTTTTCGGTTGCCCGACTGAAGTTCCGAAAACGCAATATATGCCGCAGGATTAGCATATACAAGATTGTATTCATCATCTACGATAACCATGCCGTCATTAGTATTTTCCAAAATGTTGTCCTGAGCAATTTGTATTACATTTAATACACCATAACGTTTCACTGTAAAAATAATAATAATGCATGCGATCAATAATCCAAAGGGAGTAAGATCAAAAAACTGTACTACTCTCGTCAGGTATATAATAAACATAATTCCCGGGCTTAAAGATGCTGCCAATAGCCATATATTACATGCCTTGCGTTCTCCCGTACTGCTTTTCCAATTGCGGTAGCTGATTGCAACAATTGCCAGAAACAGAAAAACACAATATGACATATATAAGTAATAACAGATTTCTTTATCAAAAGATATGAACAAAAATCCGTTAACTTGTTTTGCAGAAATATTGGAATAATACAGCGTGTGGTACTCGCTAGTCATAACCAGTATAAGTGCTGCTACATTAATAAAAAAAGCAATTTCTAATACTGCTTTATTAATTTTCACTTTTCCATACTGACTGATAAACAAAAGAAACAGAAAACTTACGAAGCATTTTCCCATATACCCTACTTTCACACCTGCCAGCAGACCGTCTACACTTTTTGCCGTAATTTCCATTACATAACCTATAAAAGCTAAAAATATGCAGACTGTTACTAACTGCAACACTTTCTGATTCTCACTGGCTCTCTGCCGTGTCACCATCACCATTGCTATAAATGCACAAATAATCCCCGCTATAATTGTCCCCAGCATTATGTAATACATAATCTACCTCCTTTATATCTTTAGAATAACATTGCTTTCATAAGCTGACAAGTGTTTCCCAATCAGCAGTTCACTTTATGCTTCTCCTTAAGTGAATTATTATTAATAAAAAACACTTGACATTCTCTATTGTTAGGTGTATATTGCTAACTGTCCGAAATCCTTCGGATTATCAAAGCCGGAATACTGGTCTTTACTACTGGCTAAGGAACAGGCATGAAAGAGATTTGATGGGAAAAGTGGGATATTCTCACACAGCTAACCTGAAAATTTGCAGATGTTTTGGCAAGACTCTGCAGACCTTTAAAATCAAAAATTTAAACGACGATCATCGGAGGGTATGCAGTCGCAACTGCAATATCGGAGAAGATGTCGAGTGCGCTCGGTTATTTTACGCAAAAGAACCGGGCGCATTTTTTGTGTTTTTTTACACGGAAAGGACGGATAATTTATGAAACTCATTTTACAATTTTTAAGACCACACTGGAAACTTTTCATTGTGACAGTTTTGCTGCTGATACTTGACGTAATAGGCGCATTGTTCATACCCACATTGGCAGCACAAATGTTAAACTTAGGTACATCTGGAAGTTCATTCACTACACTATGGCATACAGGTGTTCAAATGGCTATTGTATCACTGATTTCAGGTGTCTGTGCAATTCTCGGTGGATATGCCTGCGCGGCACTTGCCGCCCGTGTAGGTAAAGATATGCGTATTGCTATCTATAAAAAGTCCCTAAAGCTTTCTGTATATGATTTCCGGCAGTTTGGTACGGCTTCTATTACAACCAGAACCGTTTCTGACATTAACACCATACAAATGGCACTGACCAGTACGATCCAGATGATTCTTCCTGTTCCTGTCATCTGTATCGTAGCATTAGTGCTTTGCTTTCAATTAGACGTGGAAATGGGATGTATCCTTTTAGCTGTAATGCTTGCGGTGTTAATCTTAGCTTATGGAATCATGCGCAGCGCAGCGCCGTTGTTCAAAAAGCTGCAAAAATTGTTAGACAAAATGTCCATAGTGCTCTTGGAGAATATTACCGGAGTTCGTGTGGTTCGTGCATTTAACAATGAAACCAGAGAGCAAAAACGAATGAATACAGCTTTTTCCAACTATGCGGAAACCTCCATTAAAGCAAATAGAAGGTTTGCAAACCTGGATGGACTTTCCTTTTTCTTCATCAACTTGTTCGTTGTAATTGTATACTGGATTTGCGGCAGTGAGATCAATACTGGAAACCTCCAGATCGGAGATATTACAGCAGTCATTGAATATGCACTGATGGTAATGTTCTTTTTAATGATGGCACAGATGGTTATTTTAACACTTCCTCGTGCCTTAGAGTGCTGCGACCGAATCCAGGCAGTCTTAACCCATACACCGGAAATCCGGGATTTAGTGAAGGAAAATCCAAAGGAAGAGGCTGGCAAAAAAGATGCTGTGCTGTCTTTCAAGGACGTTTCTTTCCGCTTCGCCGATGCGGAGGAGAACACATTGAATCATTTGAATTTTGAATGCCGACGAGGAGAAACAACTGCAATTATCGGCGGTACCGGTAGCGGTAAGTCAACAGTTGCATCTTTAATTTTGCGTTTTCATGATGTAACAAACGGAGCCATCTGCTTAAATGGTACAGATATTCGTAACATGAAGCAAAGCTTCTTAAGAGACCATCTTGCCTATGTGCAACAGAAAGCATGGCTTTTTTCCGGAACCATTGCCTCTAATCTTCGTTACAGCAATAAAAACGCCACCGAAAAGGAGCTTATGCATGCCGCCAATGTAGCACAGGCAGGTGAGTTTATCAACTCTTTACCAGAGGGCTTAAATTCCTTTGTAGCGCAAGGAGGAACTAATTTCTCCGGCGGTCAAAAGCAGCGTCTTTCCATTGCAAGAGCATTAGTTAAAAAACCGGAGTTATATATTTTTGATGACAGTTTTTCTGCCTTAGATTTTAAAACAGATGCCGCTTTGCGAAAAGCCCTTGCCGCAGAAACAAAAGATGCCGCTGTATTAATTATTGCCCAGCGCGTCAGCACCATACGCAATGCAAATCAGATTGTTGTTTTGCATGAAGGAGAAATGGCCGGTATAGGAACCCATGAGGAATTACTTGAAAATTGTCCAGTATACCGGGAAATTTATGAATCTCAGACAAAGGAGGCGCAAGAAGCATGAGAAACTCAAAGAAACAAAATACCGTGATTCGACTGTTCAGTCACTTGCGCAATCAGCAAGTCCGCCTGACTGTTGTAGTTTTTTCAATTATTATTTATGTGGGTCTTAGCATCTGGAATCCCATGTATAGTGCCATTGTAATCGATCACTTATGGGAAAGCATACAGGCTTCCTGGAACAACGGAACTGCTTTTTCTATCACATGGGACAATATGGGACGTGAGTTATTTCAGCTTACCGTACAGTATTTCTTTACATGGATTTTTTACTATTTGCAGTCTTATCTTATGGCAAATGTTGCAGAAAGCCTTGTTTTGAATCTGCGAGAACAGGTGTCAAGAAAACTAAACCACCTGCCCCTTCGCTTTTTCGATCAGAACAAAGCCGGAGAGATATTGAGCCATGTTACCAGTGATTTGGACAAAATTACAGAAGTTATGCAAACCGGTTTATTAAAACTGATTGTGGCGATCGGTACAATTATTGGTTCACTTATTATTATGTTTTATTACAGTGTTCCGCTTACCTTTATTTTTCTGATTTTCATGGTTATCAGCATGCTAATTACAAAAATGGTTTCTAAAAGAAGTCTTCGTTATGCATCCGAACAGCAGGAAACCATCGGTGTGCTGACCGGAATTGTGGAGGAATATTACAACGGAAGAAATGTAATTAAGGCATATAATCATGAAGCAGAAAGTTTAAAGCAGGTTGAGGCAGCAGCCGAAGATGCCTGCGTAGCAAACAAAAAAGTGGGCTTCATGACAAACTGTGTAAACCCGTTGATTCGACTGTTAACACGACTGGCTCATGTAGTTATTGCCATTATTGCAGGACGGGCAATGTTAAACGGAACCATGACTGTTGGTGTGGTTCAGGCATTTTTCCAATATATTAACCAGACTGCGGAACCGTTGACAGAAGCCTCCTATATGATCAACTCATTACAGGCAGCATTTGCTTCTGCAAAACGTATCTTTGAGTTGTTAGATGAGGAAGAAGAAATTCCTGACCCAGCCAACCCGGTTTCCTTACCAAGAGCAAAAGGCGAAATTAAATTTGAACATATCAGTTTTGGCTATGATCCTGCTCACCTGTTGATGAAAAATATCAGCTTTGCGGCCAAGCCGGACAAAAAATAGCTGTGGTGGGCAGCACCGGTGCCGGAAAAACCACCCTTGTCAACCTGCTTATGCGATTCTATGAAATCAACAGCGGTAAAATATTAATCGATGGCGTAAATGTGGCAGAAATGAGCCGCCGTGGTTTAAGGCAGAATTTTGGTATGGTATTACAGGATACATGGCTGTTCGGCGGTACCATAGCCGAAAATATTGCTTACGGAAAGCCGGAGGCTTCACGGGAAGAAATTATTGCAGCAGCCAAAGCCGCAAAGGTAGATTACTTTATCCGTACTATGCCACAAGGCTACGACACCATGCTTGACAATGAAGCCTCTAACCTGTCTGCAGGACAAAAGCAGCTTTTAACCATTGCACGTATTTTCCTTTGCAATCCGCCAATCCTGATTCTTGACGAAGCAACTTCAAGTGTGGACACCCGTACTGAGGTAGAAATCGGAAAGGCTATGAAAAAGCTGATGGATGGACGTACCAGCTTCGTGATTGCACACCGTCTGTCTACTATCCGCGATGCCGATACCATCTTGTTTATGGAACACGGAAATATCGTTGAACAGGGAAATCACCAAGAGTTATTACAGAAGAAAGGGGCTTATGCTACACTCTACTACAGCCAGTTCGAGTAATTACCGATTCTTAATCATTATATTTTTCTGTGAAAACAGCTAGCCCGTAAATTTACGGGCTGGCTGTTTGCTGATATATACAAATTTCTGCTTATTGCAGGTAACTATCCACCCCATTGGCAATTTCCGCACGTTCTGCATTGCTGATATCCACATCATTGGTGGTTCGAATCATAATCACCTGATATCCTCTTGCTTCCAGTTCGCTCTGAAGCTTGAGGGAAATCTGCAAGGTAAGTTCATACTCTGCAAGACCGCTGACGCAGCCGCTGGTACCACCGGCAACCTTAGCTTTCATTTCGCTGGCACCGGGACCTATTGGCTCTTTTTCACTGTTTCCCTTTGCCTGATGTCCCGCATCAATCACTACCAAACCGGCAGAAATTTCCTTCTGTTCCGCCGCCTTTGTTGGTTCCAAAGTTACAGTTATCTCTGGCGAAACAGGAGCCTCTGTAATTTCCGCTGGAACTGTTGGCTCTTCTTTTGGAGGGACTGCAGTTTCTTCTCCCTCACAGCCATTCAGCATAACCATTGCCAGTACCACAGCTAATACAAACCTTTTATTTCTTTTCATCTATTCTTCTCCTCCGTTAATATAACACTTTATATGAAAAATACCTTCCTATACCAGTAATCAGCTGATGATAGAAAGGTAATGTTTCGAATCTTTCTTGCGTATTTTATAAATATGCCAATTCCGCAATGATAACTCCAGCAAACACCACTATAAAAAGCAAAATGTATATTCCTAAAATAATTCCTGCAAAAATAAGCTGTGCCTTGAAAAAATTAGACTTACTCTTTTTCTCTGATGAACTAAATGCCCACACAAACATCATTACAATGTTTACGCAGGGAATCATTAAAATTAAAAAAGTAAGCATCCATTCCTTCAAAGATACAGGCTCTTCAAGATTGGCGTTTACCGATGCTCTGCCGGTTTGCTGGTTGTAGATAGTTGATGGATTCGAAAATGAGTTGTTGTAATTATTATCCTCCATGTACTTTCCCCCTATTCTCTATGTAACATTTTTTACACACGTAAGAATAACATATTATAAATAAACAGACAATAGAAAATATCCAAGTGTTGAAATACAAAGCAGCACTGTACTGCCATAAAAGAAAGGAACCTTCTTTCCTTTCACATACCGAAAGAAACCACACCAGCCAAGAAAAAGAGCCAAGGGAAAGATCATTGCATTGTTGCTCCATGCTTCTTTCCATTGAAAAGTAACCAAATAGAATGCGGCTCTTGTAAGTCCGCAACCCGGGCAGTTCTTTTGGAATAATATCCTACTAGGGCAGGCAGCCCCGAAAATGACTGTGGAAAGAAACAGATACAACGCTGCTGCCCCGATTCCGATTTTATAATTATTCCAATCTTCTTTTATTCTTTTCAGCATAACAACTTTCTGCCCATTAAAACTCCCATAACAGAAGCCATCATAAGTCCTCTGGTCCAGCCGCTGGAATCACCAAGGCAGTACAGACCTTTTACATTAGTTTCTAAATCGGGAGTCATCTTTACTTTATTGCTGTAAAATTTAAGCTCCGGCGAGTACAATAGTGTTTCCGTACTGGCAAATCCCGGCACTACGTGGTCCACAGCCTGAATAAAATTAATAATATTTAGCATGGCTCGATAAGGCATAGCGGCGGTAATATCGCCTGCTACTGCATCCACCAGCGTGGGCTGTACATTAGACTGACTTAATTCTTTCTGCCAGGTACGTTTTCCCTCTAAAATATCACCATAACGCTGTACTAGTATACGGCCAGAGCCTAGCATATTGGTAAGCTCCCCTACCTTTTGTGCATACTCGATGGGCTGATTAAATGGTTCTGTAAAATTATGAGAGCACAATATGGCAAGGTTGGTATTATTAGATTTTAAATCTTTATAAGAATGACCGTTCACTACCGCTAAATTATTATCGTAATTTTCCTGACTAACAAATCCTCCGGGATTCTGACAAAAAGTACGCACTTTGTTTTTAAAAGGCTTTGGATATCCAATGAGCTTTGACTCATATAAAACATTATTCACTTCTTCCATTACTTCGTTGCGCACTTCCACTCGGACACCAATATCCACAGTTCCCGGCTTATGAGCAATATCATATTTTGCACAGATCTTTTCCAGCCAATCGGCTCCACGCCTGCCGGTGGCAATGACAATATTTTCTGCTAAAATGGTTTCCTGCCCCATGCCGTCTGCTCTTTCTATAACCACACCTTTGCACACAGATTCTTCCAAAATTATATCATTACACTGATAGCCAAACCGGATTTCCACGTCATGAGCCAGCAGATATTTTTCTATTTCCCTATAAATAAGCTGTGCCTTTTCTGTACCTAGATGGCGTATTGGACAATCTACCAATTTTAAACCTGCCTGAATAGCCCGTTTACGGATATCTTTTACCTTTTCTTCCTGACTGACCCCCTCTACATGTTCATCTGCCCCAAACTCCAAGTATATCTTATCGGTATAATCAATTAAACTCTGCACCGTCTCAATTCCCACCAAATCCGGTAAATCGCCGCCTACAGAATAGCTTAAAGACAATTTTCCATCAGAAAATGCTCCGGCACCGGAAAAACCAGTAGTAATATTACAAGGATTGCAATTCATACACTTTTTCATTTTTGATTTTGGACAGGTTCTGTTTTCTATGGAATGTCCCTTTTCCACCATTAAGATTTTCTTTTTGCAGCCTTTCTTTACCATTTCTAAAGCTGTGAAAATACCTGCAGGACCTGCTCCAATAATGACTACATCATACATCAAAAACCTCCTCCACTTTTTTCATCTGTTATTATTTCACCAATATCAAATTTCCATTCTCATCATATGTGGCTTCATAAATTCCACTGCCATCCAATGCTACTGCCAGATTTGTCACATAAGACATATGGTCATCCACCAGCCAAGACCAACGAAAATTATAATATTGCACTCCGTCAATGGTTACTGTACTTTCATAGCCAAAGCTATTGGTATTGCCCGTACTTGCATCCTCCAGACCATATTGTTCCACAAGAAGCTGTTCTGCTTCTTCTGTTGTAATGCCTGCTACTGTTTCTGTGGGTGCAACAGTTGAGGTGACTTGCGGACTTTCAGTGGGCGTTACCTCCGAAATTTCCGTTGGTACAGCTTCCGGAATTTCTGTCAGTGTAACTTCCGGAATTTCCGTTGGGGTGGCTTCTGCTTCTTCCATTGGGGTGACTTCCTGGACTTCCGTTGGAGTAGCTTCTGCCTCTTCCGTTGGAGTGACTTCTACTACTTCTGTTGGTTCTATCAGATTCTTACTGCTGTCTTCCTTTTCACCACATCCAGTAATAAATGTCATTGCCATCGCTCCTATTAACACACTGAAAACTAATTTGTTTTTCATTTCAATCCCCTTTTCTCATAGTAATTTATCCTACTTATATCTATTATTTATTCTAAGCTATCGCTCTATTACTTTCCAACTCTAACAAGTACTTTTATATTCCTAAAACCGTAAAAGACCAGCTACTTTGGAATAGCTGGTCTTGTATAATTAGATATTAATCTACTGTATAAGGCATTAAAGCAACGTGACGTGCTCTCTTGATTGCTACTGTTAAAGCTCTCTGATGTTTTGCACAGTTGCCTGTGATTCTTCTAGGAAGAATTTTTCCTCTTTCAGATACATATCTTTTTAACTTATTTGTGTCTTTATAATCAATTACGTTGTCTTTACCGCAGAATACACAAACTTTCTTTCTTCTGCGTCCGCCTCTTCTCTTCATTGGAGAATCTGCTCTATCACCCTTTGTATAAGCCATCGTTCTGACCTCCTTTATGTCTTAATTAAACGGTAGTTCTTCGTCTATACCCTCCGGTATGTTCATGAAACCGTCACCTGCATCCATAGCCGGTGCAGCCGGTCTTGCCGGTGCAAATCCGTCACCACTGTTTGCCGCCGCTGCCTTGCTTTCTGCAAATTCCTGATCCTCAACTACTACCTCAGTCGTATAAACCCTTTGCCCATCCTTATTTGTATAACTTCCGGTCTGGATTCTTCCGGTAATCGCAATTTTGGTACCCTGACGTAAATACTTTTCTGCAAATTCTGCACTGCGTCCAAAAGCAACACAACTGATAAAATCCGCTGTCTGCTCATTGCCGCTTCCATCACTGCGCCTTGCAAATCTTCTATCCACTGCCAAAGTATACCGGGCAATAGCTAATGCCGTTTCGCCCTGTGAATAGCGAACTTCCGGATCCCTTGTTAATCGTCCCATAAGAATGACTTTGTTCATACTATCTCCTCTTTTCTATGCTTCCTGTCTAACGCATAAATATCTGAGCACATTTTCCATAATACGAACTCTTGCTTCAAGTTCAGCTGGAACACCTGCTTCAGCATCGAATTTGATAAAGTAGTAGAATCCTTCTTTCATTTTCTGGATTTCGTAAGCTAATCTTTTCTTACCCCAGTCTTCTACTTCTGTCACTGTACCGCCAAGACGGGCAATATAATCCTTTGCCTGTTCTACAACTGCAGCACGTGCATCATCTTCGATTTTTGCATTGACAACTAATGCTAATTCATATTTGTTCATGCAATCGCACCTCCTTTTGGTCTCTGGCTTCTGCTCTATGGCAGAAACAAGGAAATTAATAACATATCACGAATCAAAATAATACCATAAAAAGTGAATTTTTTCAAGCTTTTTTGCGAATTTCTTTTGTATTTTTTTCCACCAGTGTTCTTGCAATCATAATCTGATGACTGCATCCCATACACTTCAAACGAAAGTCTGCACCTACTCTTAAAATTTCCCATTCATGAGAGCCGCATGGGTGAGCCTTTTTTAATTTTACAATATCGCCTACTTCATATTCCATATCTTTTCCTGCCTTGTTCTATTATTTCATTTGAGAAAATACTTCTCCAATCGGTTCCTGAATCACCAGATTGGCACGTGTGTCTGCTTTGGTTGCCTGTTTGTTGATCAGCACCAGATACTTTCCTTGAAAATAATCAATCAATCCCGCTGCCGGATACACCACAAGGGACGTTCCGCCAATTATCAGCATGTCCGCATTTCGAATAGCGTCGATAGAATTACGAACCGTATTATCATCTAAACCTTCCTCGTATAAAACCACATCGGGCTTGATCCTTCCGCCACAGCTGCAAGTTGGAATACCTTTCGATTTCAGCATATATTCTGCATTGTATAGCTTGTGACAGGATTCACAGTAATTTCTATGTACAGAACCGTGCAGCTCATAAACTGTTTTACTGCCTGCCTTCTGGTGAAGTCCGTCAATGTTCTGGGTAATAACGGCTTTCAGCTTGCCGGATTCCTCTAACTGTGCCAACTTCTTATGAGCTGCATTTGGCTCTGCCTCCAAATACAACATTTTATTTTTATAGAATCGGTAAAATTCCTCGTTGTTTCGTAGATAAAAGCTATGGCTTAAAATAGTCTCCGGTGGATATGCATATTGCTGGTGATACAATCCATCCACCGAACGAAAGTCTGGGATTCCGCTTTCTGTAGATACTCCGGCACCACCGAAAAAAACTATGCTGCTGCTTTCGTCTATCATCTGCTGTAATTGTTCACTTGAATTCATAGGAAGCCTCCCTCCCCAAATTAATTACTTATTTGGTATTTTATTTTATAAAGAAAACCGCTGATTTGCATCAACGGTTTTCATAAAATTGCGGGGGCAGGATTTGAACCTACGACCTTCGGGTTATGAGCCCGACGAGCTTCCAGACTGCTCCACCCCGCGCTATCCACATTTTTTACTATAGTACTTTTCTTTTCATTTGTCAAGTAAATGGAAAATTTGTGCAAATTATTTTATCTCTGACTTACTGTTTTCCTTTGTTCTAGTATAATTATATGTGAATTTACAGAAATTATTCCTCCTTTTCCTGCTCCGTCTTGGACAGTATTAAACGCCTCTGAAATCAGCCATTTTTTATCCCTTATTTTTCTATTGCATCAATTTTTCCTGCAATACAATTATAAACCGCAATACCAAACATTGCTCCGCAAGTTACAAAGTTATTCTGCAAATTCATTGCGGATTTTTTCTTTTATTCTACCCCCACTAATATGGTCTATTTCCTTCTGCTGCACAAAGGAGGCTCGTTTTATGGAATCTGTGCCAAAACGTTTCCGAATACTGTCCACTGCCTTATCTAACTTTTCCAGCTTTTCGTAATCTGTATTGTCAAACAGATTCATCTGACGCCCGCTTTCCTCTTCCATAACCCTGCTGGTCTGAATGCCCAGCAGGCGGATTGGCGTTCCGTCCCAAAGTTCGTCAAATAATTGACAAGCAACCGAATAAATCTCATTGGTAATATTGGTGGGATGATCTAATACACATTGGTGGGACACATTACTTAAGTCAAAAAATCTTATATTTACGGAAATCACTTCTATTTTCACATTATCCTTCCGCAACCGAATGCCGATGGTTTCTGCTAAAGACAACAGAATCATGTGGGCTGTGCTGCGGTCGCTGACATCAAATGGAATGGTAGTGGAATTGCCATACCCTTTATTTGCCTCCACATTATGCTCCACGAAAGATACTTCTCTGCCATTGGCAAAATTCCATATGGTTTCTCCCTGCTTTTTCATAACGGATTTTAACATTTGCAAATCTGTTTTTGCCAAATCTCCTATGGTATAGATTCCAAGGGAATGTAATTTTTTTTCAGAAGATTTCCCTACAAAGAACAACTCCCGCACTGGCAGCGGCCACATTTTTTTCTGAATTTCCTCTGGAAAAAGCGTATGAACACGATTTGGCTTCTCAAAATCACTTGCCATTTTTGCCAGCAATTTGTTGGTAGAAATTCCTACATTTACAGTAAATCCTAATGTTTCATATATTTCATTTTTGATACGCTCTGCTGCCTTCACCGGCTCACCAAACAACTTTTCAGTTCCTGTCATATCTGCAAATGCTTCATCAATACTATATTTTTCCACATCCGGCGAATACTTTGCGAGAATGTCCATGAAAAGTTTTGAGTTCTTCTCATAAATTTCATAGCGGGGAGGAACTATGGTAAGCTCCGGGCACTTGCGCAAAGCATCTACTATGGGCTCTCCTGTCCGAACTCCATATTTTTTAGCGGAGGTGGATTTTGCCAGTATAATCCCACGGCGCTTGGACCGATCACCTCCGATGGCAGACGGGATTTCCCGAAGATCAATGGCTTCACCTAGTTCCTTTATGCGGTAGACGGACTCCCAGGACAAGAAGGCACTGTTGACATCTATATGAAATATAAGTTTTTCTGCCATAGTCATTCCTCCCTTTTACATGTTATAATCAAATTTTGTCCTGTTGAAAAATTTCTCACTTAATACGATTAATTATACTCTTTAAACCTCCTCAATTCAAGGGCACTACGTCAGATCAAATCCTTAAAAAAGAAATTTATAAATCCATATGATAACTTTAAATAATTATCCTGTTTTCATCAGCTTTCCTAACTGCTCTATCAGACCTCCGTTTCCGTTAACGGAGATTTCCCCCACCTTATCGCAAATTCGCTCTAAGTACTCTAGTTCCTTCAGCTTGTACAGGGTTTTATTATCTTCCATAAGTTTCGCGGTGTTGAGCAGGGAGCGTGTGGAGGCAACCTCCTCCCTTCTGGATATTACATTTGCCTGCGCCGTCTTTTCTGCCACCAGCACAGTATTCATAATGTCTCTAATCTCGCCCGGCAGAATAATATCCTTAATGCCCACCTCCAGAATCTCCACACAGAAATCCTTCTCCTTGTTCTTAAGACTTTCAAAAACCGTCCGAGAAATCTGTTCCTTAGATTCTAAGATTTCATCCAACTTATAATTACCTGTCTGTTCACGCAGCACTAACTGTACACAGGAATAAAGCTGTTCCTTTAAATTTGCTATTTTCTCTACAAACTCCTCCACATTAGAAATACGATACATGCATACCATATTCATACGGATGCCAATTTTATCCTTGGTCAAGATTTCCTGTCCCACAATATCAAGTTTCTGCTGCTTCATATCAAATATCTTAACTTTGACTTCTGTGTTATAATTCCAAAAACAATAGATTCCCTTAGCAAGCTGCCTCTGCAAAATATTATTATAATACAGCAAGCCACATTCCCCGTCACCAATAGCCGCTGTCTTATACATTCCTACCGGCACCATGGAAAGCATCTGTCTTGTAACCTCTGCGCCAATCACCGGTCCCTCCATAGACACAAGTTTTAAGCTGTGCTTTTCAAATACATTCCAAAAAATATATTCTCTGCGGCTTGCCACACACCTTAAGTTATCGTCCACATAAAGAAAACCTGCATAGCCATCCGGTATTACCATATGTACTGTGGATTTTTGAAAGGTTTCATCCTTTTGCAATATTTGATATGGAATCTCCGAATACTTCACTTCTCCTATCATTTCTTCTATCTGCACCTCATATCCCAAAGTTTTGGAAAAATGATAGGCACCTGCAGTAATCATCTTTACAAACAGACCGTTTTTCTTAACAAATCCTGCTTGGTTATCTTTAATTATAATCTTCATTTTTATCCCTCTTTTCTGTTATGTCATATACAAAATTTATCATTATGATCAGTATCAATTTTTTCTTGTGAAATACCTCTTTCACATTTTCTGTCCACGGAAAGATAATTGAGCAGGGAAATTGCAAGAAGGACGCCGGTTCTCTTTTTACGATAAATCCTAAAAAGCATCTCCTTTGCTGTTCTCACTTTTTCTTCTGCGGTATCCTCATCTTTACAAGCTTAAGAAAATCTGCTCTCCCAGTCAGTAAATAAACTCACCGGTGCCGGTGAAAGAAGCATCCACAATGTTAGAGATGGATTCGAACCATCAAACGTTAACCGTTTGCCATTTCTTGTGCGCTATACCACTTAGCTACTGCTTATGCAGGGCGGATTCGAACCGCCGTAACCACAAAACCTATCCCACATAGGCATTACACTTAACAGGTGTAATGAAATATATCTGAAATATTTATGATATACCGTACAGCAAAGCTGTCGGCACCGCCTGGCAGAGATTTAATCCCAATACCAGAGCATAAATAATAGTACCAGTTTAGCCATGGTATGTCATACAAGTGCATTATGCTGGCATAAAATGCACTTGTATGACATACCATGAGCGGAATGCCTGTATATGAGCAAAAGTAGCTGCGAAGCAGCGGAAAGCACGTAGTGCGATTTTGCGAATGACGTGAGCTGAACTCTTACAAAATAATATTTCCCTAACCCTTCACAACGCCAACCGTCTTTAATTTTCGAAGCACAGTTACTATTTCCTGCTGTTCCTTCATTACTTCTTCAATATCCTTATAGGCAAAGCGACATTCCTCTGCCACATCATTCTTCTTGCGTTTTCCCAAAATAACACCCTGCTCCTTTAAGTCCACCATAACCTGCTCTACACTGAAAGCTTCCTTGGCCCCAGTTCTGGAATAATTTCTTCCGGCTCCATGAGATGAAGTATGAAAGGTTTCTTCACAGCCTTTTCCTTCCACCACATAGCTGTAAGAACCCATAGCCCCCGGAATCACAGCCAGTTCTCCTAAACGCACTCTGGTAGCACCCTTGCGGTGTACCCACACATTGGCTCCATAGTGGTTTTCTAAAGAAGCATAATTATGGTGACAATTAATTTCCCCATGGAATAAAACCTGCTGTTTTGTATGCTTCTCAATCTGCTCCTTTACAATTTCACAGACCTTAGAAAGCATTCTCGCCCTGTTTTCATAGGCATAATCAAGAGCTAAATTCATCCAGCGAATATACTCTCTTCCCTCTTTGGTATGTACCGGAAGAAATGCCAGACCGTATTGCTCCGGAATAGCGCTATAATAGGTTTTATTTAGCTCTTTTGCCACATTGTGAAAATAATCACAAACAGATTTTCCCATATGACGGCTTCCGGAGTGGAGCATAATACATAAGTATCCCTGATCATCCTCCTGCAATTCAATAAAATGATTTCCACCGCCTAAGGTTCCCACCTGATAATACCCATCTTCTAATAAGGGAAACAGCTTTTGATTTTCAGCATACTCTTCTATGTTCTCCTTTGCCTTATCTAACACGGTACACTCCTGCGGTGTCTTATGCCGCTCCACTCCCAAAGGAATGGTTCGCATAATACTTCCCACCATTGCCTGAATCAAAGTTCCGTTTCCTGTCTGGATATCCTTGATATCTTCCACTTTGATGTTGGTGGCGGCAAATACCATGCCGCAGCCAATATCAGAACCTACCGCGTTTGGGATGATTACGTCTTTCGCCGCAATCACGCCGCCAATGGGCATCCCTTTTCCTGCATGGGTATCCGGCATTAAACACACCCACTTATGTAGAAATGGCAGATTTGATAAATGATATGCCTGTTCCAAACAGTTTTCTTCTATCTGACTTTTATCCTTTAACCAGACTTTAATTGGATATTTTGTGTTCTTATCATATATTACAAACATATTCTTCACTCCTTTGTTCTCTCGTTGTTTCATGAGTTTAGTATATAGCAATGATTTCCAGTTATCATTTCAAAAAAGTTGCGAGCCTTGGTTTTTTTTGTTACCATAAATTAAATATGGAGGTTCCTATGTCAGAATTTAAAGAGCTTATAAAAAATTTTTCAAAAACAAGAGAATATGTGAGAGATTTCTTTGTGTATGGCTTTAAAACCAGAGAGGATTTTACCCAGAAAAGTGCCCGCACTTACGATAATGAAAGGCGTCGGCTAGAAAGCTGGCTTCCTGATTTTGTACGGCAGGATTACACCACTAAGGGAAAAAATATTTCCCTTGCCATTGACAGCAATCTGTTAGATACCAATCCACTGTATCGTGTTTATAAAACTAAAAGCTTTACCGACAATGATATTATGCTTCATTTTCACATTCTTGATTTTCTATCTCAGGGAGGGGCTTACACTGCTGATGAACTGACCAACGGATTCATGGATAAATATAGCCTTTTTACAGACACACAGGCGGTTCGAAGAAAATGTAATGAATACGAAAGTCTGGGACTGCTTACAAAGGAAAAGCAGGGCAAAGCTCTTTATTACAAACTTTGTCCTGATATGTCAGGGGTTTTCCGCTCTTTCCCTGCCCTGCTTTCTGCCTTTACTTTCTTTCAGCTGGCTTCTCCCCTTGGTGTCATAGGCAGCACTTTAATGGATTCCTTTTCCGTGAAAAATCATCTCTTTCGTGTAAAACACAGCTTTTTTGTACACACGTTAGAGGATGAAATGCTGCTTACATTATTACAGGCAATGAGAAAAAAACAATCCGTAGCATTGGAGATTCAAAGTTCAAAAAAACACACAGACAGCACGATGAATTTAGTACCTTTAAAGATTTTCACCAGCACCCGCACCGGCAGGCGGTTTCTGTGCGGTTATATCAAGTCCGGAAAACGCTTTACCTGTGTGCGTATAGATACCATCAAAAAAGTAAGCTGTTGTTCTATCGAAGGAGAATATGAGGTACTTTGTGAAAATTTGAACAAAAATCTGCCTTCCTGCTGGGGTGTATCCTTTCAAAATACCCACCGGACTCATTTAGAATGGGTGCGGTTTACTTTAGAAGTAAAGGAACCCTATGAACACTATATTGTCACCCGCCTAGAACGAGAGGGAAAAGGCGGTGTGGTCACTCAGCTGGAGGCAACCGTCTACCAGTATGAAAAACATGTATTTGATGCCAATGAAATGCTTTCGTGGATTCGTACCTTTATCGGACGAATTGTGGAATTTCATTGCAGCAGCCCGGCTGTGGAACTTCGCTTTTACCGTGATTTACAAACCATGTATGATATGTATCAGGAGGATTTATCATGAATTTATTTTCCGAAGTTTATAACTCCTATTATCAAATACTGCAGTCTCTTTTACAGTATCAGGGAGGCTTTACCCTAGAGGATTTAAAGGGCAGAGTAAAAGAACAAGGTTTTGAGGAAAGCCTGATCTATTTGATACCGAAACTTTCTTCCAAAGAATGGAGCCTTTGTGAAAAGGACGGTACCCACTATATCTCCACCCTTTCTGACCAATTTTATATACCGCTGACGGCATTACAAAAATCTTATGTGAAAACCATCTTATTGGATAAGAGAATGCAGCTTTTCTTAGACAAGGAACAGAGAGAGTGGCTGCTTTCCCAGCTGTCAGACGCTGAGATACTCTGGCAGGAATGCTTTTTTCATTACTATGACCGTTTTGCAGATGGAGATAATTATGATAATCCAAATTACATTGCCTGCTTTCGCAGTCTTTTATCTGCCATAGAGCAGCAATGTTTTGTGGATATTGAATACATTTCCAAAACAAATCATAGAATACACCACCATTATCTGCCTGCCCGGCTAGAATACTCTATAAAGAATGATAAATTCCGCCTTCTCGCCATGGAATTCACCAAAAATAACCGTATGCGGTTAGAAATCCTGAATTTAGACCGAATTGTTAAGGTAAGTTTAATGGATAAAAAGCCTGAAACAGCAGTGGACTTAAATGCTCTGATTCGAGGAACTTACTACAAGGAACCGGTACGTCTTTTAATCCATGACAAACGCAACGCCCTAGAACGTGCCATGTTGCAGTTTGCCAATTATGATAAGAATACTACAAAGCTGTCGGAGGATATTTATGAGTGTTTCATTTACTATAATGAAAAGCAGGAAACGGAACTTCTGATTGAGGTTCTCTCTTTTGGTCCTATGATAAAGGTAGTTGGAAATGAGCGGTTTCTGGGGCAATTAAGAAAAAGGCTGAACCGGCAAATGAAACGGTATTCTCCATAAAATTGGACATTTTTTTACATATAGTATATAATAATCTTATACGTTAAAAACTTTGATATGAGATAAGGAGAATACTTATGGAGCTTAATATAGACCAACTTCGAATTGTGAATCAAAAGCCAAACGGTCATTGTCTGGTGAAGGGTGTGGCGGGAAGCGGCAAAACTACCGTGGCAGTAAATCGTATTCCTACTCTGCTCAATCACTATGTACAAACCGGCGAAAAAGTGCTAATTATTACTTATACCAAAACCCTGATCAACTATACGAAATACTTGATGGATTTTGTAGAGCTTCAGGAAAATCTGTTTTTTGAAATGGACCTTTCTAAATTAATCCACATCTGTACCATTGACAGCCTCATAAAAAAATACTGCTGTGAAATCGCTCCGGACTTCCAGCTTGCTGACAATCATTCCTTAAAAGAGGTTATGAAACAGGCAATTCACACAGTACATAAATGCCACAAAGATTCCACTCTGCTCTCCGCAAAAAATCTTCAATTTCTTACCGAAGAAATTGACTGGATAAAATCCTGCCGCTATCTAGAACGGGAGACCTACCAGAATGTAGATCGTCAGGGAAGAATGAGTGTAGGAGAAAACCGTTTTCGTCTGCCTAAAAACTCCCAGATTCGAAATGAGATTTTTGATTTGTACCTTGCTTATGAAGCCATTTTACAACAAAAAAAGCTTGTGGACTTTAAAACCAATGCCTTGCGCCTGTTAGAAGCTTTTAAACAAAATAAAAGCCAGCCTGAAAAATATGCCCATATTATTGTAGACGAAAGTCAGGATTTAACCAGAGTACAGTTAGAACTGCTGCACTACTTCTATGATGACAGCAGACCTACCAACAGCATTATGTTTATTACCGATGCCGCTCAAAGCATCTACCCCCATTCCTGGCTTTCCAACCAGAGCTTTAAAAGTGTGGGCTTTGATATGTCAGGAAAATCCAGTATTTTGTCTAAGAATTACCGAACTACCTTTGAAATTGCCAAAGCTGCTTATTCTCTAATACAGCATGATGATGATTTAAGTACCAACGACAATTTTGTACAGCCTACCGCCATTGAACGCCATGGAAATAAGCCGATTCTAAAAGGATTTTCCGGACAGGAGGAAGAAGCCGAGTATATAGCTTCCCAAATAAAACACCTGTCTCCTGACTATGCTTTAAAGGATATGGTGATACTTAGCGCCTCCACCACCTATCTGACACATTTGCAGGATTCTTTCATTCGCCACGGAATTGATGCAGAGGTATTTTCAAAGAACACCATTGATTTTTCTGCAGATAAGCTAAAACTGATCACCCTTCATTCTATTAAAGGCTTGGAATTTCCAGTTGTTTTCATTGCCGGTATTAATAAAGGACAACTTCCCGTCTCCCAGGAGCAGATTCCTTTAGGCAGAAAACTGCTTTATGTGGGTATGACAAGAGCCAAAGAACTGCTTTACTTAACTCATACTGCAGAACCGTCCCTATACATTGAGGAATTTGATGCAGCACTTTTAGACACCGACCATACACCTTTTTCCTGTCTTTATAAGGTGCCTTTAGGAAAATATCAGTACAGGAAAAAAATACAAAATGAGAATTCCCGGGAAGAAATGGTCCGCCAGTGGCTGCTGCATGAGCTACACCATCGGCTCGCATATCCTTATGAATTTATGGATATTGAATATCCGGTGCAGGATCGTTCCTCCTCAGGTTTTGCAGATATTGTGGTTTTTGACAGAAATAAAAACCCTTTTATCCTTGTGGAAGTAAAAAGTCCCGGCGAAAATATGGATCGTGCAGCCCAGCAGCTTCAATCTTATATTTCCTGCGAACCTACGGTTACATACGGTATTGTTTCTGACGGAAATCATACCAAAGTTCTGAAACGAAGGGGAAACAGCAATATATTTGCCGAAACCAAAAACCTGCCTGAATTTTCCAAACCTTCCGGCAGTCTTTACTTCACCTACACTTATCAGAATCTAAAAAACAATACTATTTACTGCTGTAAAACCAATACAGAGGATCAAGAAGAAGTTCTTTTAGAAAACATCACTGCTAAAAAAACCGTTACTAATTTTTCTTATGAAAAAGTAATCCGCTGCGGAACTGTGGCAGCCGGAACTCTTCATTATGTTTCTAACGATGGTTATAAAAAGATTCGTCTTCCAGATGTATTTGAAGTAAATGGAGACCAACATTTTCTTTTAAAGGTGTCCGGGGACAGCATGATCGATTTCGGTATCGAAGACAGTGATATGATCGCAGTGCGGAGACAACCTTACGCAAACGTGGGCGACATCGTGGTTGCCGGAGATAAGACCACCAACGAAGCCACGTTAAAAAGGTATTATCCCAGCTCCTCCTTGGTTACACTGGTACCGGGCAACTGCCACTATGAACCAATTTTAATCAAGCCGGAAGACTTATTTATCAATGGCGTTGTAGTTGGGATTATGAAAGACATGGGGCTGTCGCACTAAGTAATTAGTGCGCAGCTCCTTTTCTGTGCAAAAAAATAACTGCCAAACCTCGAAAGAATTCGGCAGTTGGTGTAAAATATAAGTATGCTACTACCTATTACATTACAAAAAGATTATACCCA
>CASEML010000147.1 GCA_949289145.1 uncultured Eubacteriales bacterium
ATATGCTGATAGGGCGCTAATTTTAAACTTGGAAAGCGTTGAATGAGACATTTTAAAAATGTTTCTTTTAATTCTAAAGCACTGCAAATATAGGTAATTGTATTTTGAGAGATCCATCCGTCTACTTCTTGAATTTCCCGAAGCATTGCAATAATATTTTCCTGTTCTTTTGGATTTCTGACAGAAGAATAATAATTTACGATTTCTTCTAATTGTATTTGTTCCATTTCTTCTTAGGAAAGAATTCCTCATATTCTTTCCCTTCTCCCTTCAATTATTATTATGGAGCCACTATGATCGAGCAGCTTTTAAATATGAAAAACATCTTATCCTCTGCTTAGCACTGGGAACTATTCCTTCTGCATTCAAACTATATCATATTTTTATCTATGATTCTACACTATATTTCCACTTTTATTTTTTCTCATTGAAGTCTATACTTTTTTCTGCCAATATGTTATGATTTTTGTTACTGCATGTCTTACATTATAACTTTACTCATAATCTTTCTCATCAAGGGATAAGCGGCAGTAGAAAGGATATTGGTATGTTACAATTTATTGAAACAGTGAATACTGCTGTTAACAATTTTATTTGGGGTGTTCCTGCCATGATCTGCATTATTGGTGTAGGTCTTTATTTAAGTATACGCACTCGTTTTCTTCAAATTAGGAAATTTCCATATGCCATGAAGACAACCATTGGACGTATGACCCGTAAAAGAGAAGCTTCGGATGGTTCTTTGACTCCATTTCAAGCCGTTTGTACTGCATTGGCTGCCACAGTAGGAACTGGAAATATTGCTGGTGTTGCAGGTGCAATCGCAATTGGAGGTCCTGGTGCAGTATTTTGGATGTGGATCTCTGCTTTTCTCGGTATGTGTACAAAATTTTCAGAAGTTACACTGGCTGTTTATTATCGCGAACGTAATGAAGAAGGGGATTGGGTTGGAGGACCCATGTACTATATGAAAAACGGTCTTGGAAAGCATTGGCAGTGGCTTGCAATTGCATTTTCATCATTTGGTGTATTGACTGTATTTGGAACTGGGAATGCAACACAAGTAAATACTATTATTGCTTCGATTAACTCCGCATTACTTAATTACAATTTAATCAGTCAATCGGCAATTCCCACCTCCAATCTCATACTTGGAATTATTATTGCATTACTCGTCGCCTTAGTATTACTTGGAGGTATTAAACGAATTGGAAGTGTTACAGAAAAGTTGGTTCCTTTTATGGCAGTGATTTACATTATATTATCGCTCGGTGTTGTGGTTCTAAACTTGGATCGAGTTCCAACAGTATTTTCTTCTATTATTGAGGGAGCATTTCGACCATCAGCTGTCACTGGTGGTATTGTAGGAAATTTCTTTTTAAGCTTAAAAAATGGGGTATCCAGAGGAATTTTTTCAAATGAAGCCGGTCTTGGTACAGGTTCTATCGCACATGCTTGTGCAGATACCAAAAAACCAGTAAAACAAGGGTTTTTTGGTATTTTTGAAGTATTTGCAGATACAATTTTAATATGTACATTTACTGCCCTCGTTATTCTTTGCAGTGGGATTTCGATTCCTTATGGCAATGCAGCTGGAGCAGAATTAACAATTTCAGGATTTACTCATACATATGGAAATTGGGTTTCTATTTTCACTGCTATTTCTATGTGCTGTTTTGCATTCTCCACAATTATCGGATGGGGACTTTATGGTACTCGATGCATCGAATTCTTATTTTCTTCTCGTGTTATTAAACCATTTATGGTTGTCTACTCTTTTGTAGCCATTTTAGGAGCAACCGTAGATTTAGGTTTATTATGGAGTATTGCAGAAACGTTTAATGGCTTAATGGCAATCCCAAACTTAATTGCCCTTTTCCTTCTTTCTGGCATCGTTGTAAAATTAGTGCATGACTACTTTGAGCAATAAAATGAATGAAGTGAATGAATTAATGAATTTTTTATAATTTAAAAATTATAGTAAAACCCTTGTATTTATGCGGATTTCTAACAAATTCTACTCTGTAAATCCGCTTCTTTTACCTTATAATTATTCTATTTTTTATTATAATTTATAAATTCCCCCTTACTTTTTCCGTATTTTTATATATAATATAATACAAAAGAAATGCTCATATCTTTTATACAAGAGTAGCAAAACAGATTTCTAGCAGCTATTTTACTATAAACTAAGTTTTTAATC
>CASEML010000148.1 GCA_949289145.1 uncultured Eubacteriales bacterium
TAAATGCTTTCTGATTATCTGACATACTTCCGTCAGATTTATAGTCATAAGAAAAATCTGCACATGGCTCAATTTCCAAAACAGAAATATGATTCTTCCTAATTTCTACTGCTTCCCCTGTGTAATTTAACAAGTACTGCAATACCATATCCGTTGAAATTTCATCCGCATTAATCTGTTCTCTGTCACTTTCAAAATATGCATTCGTCTCATTTTCATGGTCAATAGCACTAACCACATCTGCAAAATGCGTTGCTAAAATGCTCTTTTTAAAGGTACTTCTAAAATCTCCGTTTAACATGGATAAAATCTCTGTGGTACATAATGCATTATTGTAATCCGAAGTAACGTGTTTATAAAAGTAAATATTCTTATTGACATAATGACCATTTGTGGTGCTAAAAGTCGATGTACTTTCATAAATATTGTTATATAGGGTATCTGACAATCCTTCTGCATTCCATAGGTCATCATCAACCACATAAACCTCATTTTCTACGGTGCAAAGATTCCCAATGGCAGTCGTAAAATCATCCTGTGCCAGCAAAAGCAGAGCTTTATAAATTCCATTGTTTTTCAGCGCAGTTAAACTTTCTTCTGAAATACCGGCTGCGCTCATGCCCTGTAAGGCCTCCAAAGTACCGGAGTATAATGTAATTGCCCGTTCAAATTCTTCCAAAATAGAAGTATCCACCACCAGTTTTAAGGGATCTGTACTGTTAATAACATCTGCTACAATTCTCTTTGCTGCTGTATCAAAACTGTTATTATTCGTAGCGGCTAACGTTACCCATGGCGAAAATTCTGTTCTCTTATCCTCTTCGCTTAACTGGGTATCCGCATATGCCCATTCATATATCTGATTTGTACCTGCCGGACGATAGAAAATCGGCTGTGCCATATATACCAGATCATAATCTGTTAAGCTTGTAATTCCCGCCAAACCGTCTACCGAAACTGTTGTCAGTTCAATTTTCACATTCTGCAGCTGTACTTCATCCGTAATTCCAAGAACAAATCGTTTAAACAAATCATTATTCCTGATTTCAGCTTTTGAAACAAAAACAAACTGATACCCCATGCCACTATAAGAATTTTCCGGAGCCTGTACGCCATCTTCTGCAGCAATAAATCGGAAAAATCTTCCTGTTTCCGTGCTGTTGTTAAATCCTTCTTCACTGTAATTTAAATAAACCCTATTACCGTTTTCGTCCGTAAAGTATACCTCCGATAAAGGAACTATTGGTTCCGTTGGAATCGCTGTGGGCTCCAGTGTGGGCTCTGCCGTAGGTGTCTCAGCTGCATTTTCCGTTGGAATTATCGTTGTTTCCTCTGACTCTCCTTCGTTGACAGGTACAGATGTAATCCCTTTTTCCGCTTCTCCATCTTTTTGCACATCTGCCTGTGCAACCACTACACTGCTTCTAATATCCTTATGCAAAGAAACTGTTTCCTGTGTTTCAGGAGTTTCTGTAGCTGTGGGTTCCTCCACTACCTCCTGTGTAGGCTGCGCTTCCTCTGTCGGTACTGCTGTCCCCTCTGTCGGAGCTGCTACTGCTTCCATCGTTGGTGTTGCTGTAGGTGCCGTCGTGGGTGTTGCTTCAGCCTCCGTGGGCACCGGTGTTGCTGTTGCCTCCTGACTTTCTGTCGGTACCGGCGTTGCTGTCATATCTGCATCTTCGGTTAGCGCAGGCGTAGGCGTTGCTGTAGATGCCAATGTAGGTATAGGAGTTTCTGTAGGAACCGGTGTTGCTGTTACAATAATTTCCTGATAATATACCTTTTCATTGTCCAATTCAGAAGCACTTACTTCCTGAAAATATCCTGCCACCAAATTCTGCTCGCCAAGTCCGTAACCAACTTGCTCCTCTGTCAGTTCAGGAATGTTGCTGGTAAACTTGTCCTGTTCCCCCGGTTTATAATAAGTCAATGGATAAACAGCACTGGAGGTGGAATCCATATTAATGATACCATATTTATTCAGCATTTCTGCAAATTCATATATCTCCTCGTCTGAATAATCCGCTATAATATCCGCAAAAGGTTCCTTACCCTTGATCAATGTACCAAGCATGCCCATACTTTCATCATCTGGCAGTATCTCCAAAAGACGGATTGTTCCATTTCCCTCAGATGCCTCTTTTACCTTGTTTTCCACAGAGGCAAACATTCCCTTTGCCTCTACCTCCTGCAAAGAAGTATACACAAAATTAATAACTAAAACAATTGCCAGCAAAGAGGCAGCTATTATCTTTTTAGGAAATCTTATTCGTTTTTTCTTATTTTTCTCCATGATTTACCTCCTGCTATTTTACAGTTACTTCAATGGAATCTGAACTATTGGTATTTCTTAAAGTGGCAATGACAGAAATTTTATTGGATTTTACTTCATTACCTATACTTAATCTGATACCGTCATTTGTCACATATATAATACTATTACGTATCGAAGGATTAGTAGCTGCAGTAATGTCAGCGGCGGCTCCGTCCAGCCCAATTACTTCATAGGGCAGTATCACTGTACCGTTTTTTTGAATTTCCGCACCGCCGTCGCCGTTTACAAAGTGGATAGAAACTTTTGGTATCGTTACTGTAATATACTTTGTTTCCGGATTAGAAAGACGATCGGCAGATATTGCCACTGCCACCTTCAACTGATACTCATTCTCATAGTTAATATCTTTACTTACATTTAAAACGCCACTATATGCTCCAATGGAAACCCTATCGCCCAATCCTCCGTCATCTGCAATGCTCCATTCAAGCCTTAACTCTGAGGCCGCCAGATTTTCTCCCACCACATTAGAAACCAACTCTGTGCTAGAATTTCTATTTACTTGAACCGCATCAGAACCCAAATCAGATAAAGCTGTATCTTCCACTGTAACAGTCAATTCCCCTGATATGGCAGGATTATGAGTTGACGTAGCAACAATAGTAAAAGTCTTTCCTCTGGCTTCTGCATTCAGTCCTATCACACCACTGCTGCTATATACGCTGGCCCAGCTGCGTGCCTCTTCTTCTTTGATGCTAAATGTAACTTTCTTCATTTCGTCATTCAATTCTGCTCCGGCAACGTTGGCATTAACTTTTAACATACTTCCTGCATAAATCTTCGTTGCCTCTGTAGTAACCGTAATTCTTTCTATTTTCGAAATGTGAAGTCTGGCTGTACCAGACGGAACAACACCATCTGAATTTTCCGGTGCTACTGCCGTAACTTCTACTACGCCACCGGCCGCTATAGATGCATCAACCGTCACAAGACCACTATTATTTACAGTAACTCCCGCTTCCTTAACAGACCAAGTTACCATCTGGGAAGGATACCCAGTTCCCGTAACTCTGGCATTAAACTGATAACTCTCTCCCGGTACCACATATACATCCTGTGGTGTGATCTTAACGTTCTCTGCCTTACTGTCTAATCCGTTTTTAGTCTCTGTATAAATGGTATCTTCATTTGCAGCAACCGTAATATTATTGCGAAACGTCACAATCTTCTGCGAAGAATGTGTTCTCCCTTTTTCTTGCACTTCAATGGCAATTTCTACCTTAGGATTACTCTTGACCACACTCTCCGTAGGCTGTGCTGTGGCAGAAGGATCCGGAGTAATGGTGGTACCCAGTGTTCCCTCCTTTAATTTGACTTCAAATTTTTCCACATTACTTGCTAATACTTCGTTTGTTGGAAACGTAGTCAAGGTAACATCCGAAGTAGAACTTGCATAGTATATTTTCTTATCCTTCCTATTCCATACAATATATTCTTTTGGCTCTGTGCTGGTTTTATCGTTAAAAACCGTGAGAATTACCTGAGTCCCATCATCATCACAACGAATTCCCCTTTTAGCATCGATAATCCTATTTTCCACATTGCTCAATGCAAGCTGTACTTCCTGCTGTAATTGAATCTCATTATTAGATGCCCCAAACATTTTCGTTCCCGTAACCATAAAAGATGTTACAGTAACGATTACAATGCTCATAATGGCAACAGAAATAATCATTTCCAGCAGGGTTAGACCCTTATTATTTTCTATTGTGATTTTTTTCATAAAAATAGTTCCCTCCCATCCTTACTGAAAGAGTGTTACTTCCGTTTTTCCCGTCACCTTACTAATGGTAACCGTACACCGATTTGATCCATTTACTGTGATTTCTATTTTACTCCAATAAACATTTCCTCCAGGCTGAGTTGGAAGCAGCCCACCTGTAGAACGGTCAAAATATACATCTACCGGCGAACCCACACTTACCGTTTCCGCTGAGCCATCATCCTTATAGCAAGTCAACGTCAGATTTTTTTTACCTATTTTCTCATCATCCTGAATCTTCACTTCCGTACTTCCCGAAACACGCAAATATTGAATATAATAATCACCATCACTGCCCTGACTCAAGCGCATATAAACATCTCTACCGCCATTTGACTTTGCCATAGTATAGTTTTGAGTTTTAAGTAGTGAACTGTTGATTTTCTTAATAGAGCTTTTTATATTCGTGCTATAAAGATATCCCAGCCCAACAAAGGATACACTGGAAACTACTGCCAGAATTGCAATAACAATGATCATTTCTAACAGGGAAAAGCCTTTGTTGTTCTTCATACTTCTTCACTCCTCTACTCTTTACTCCAATTGTCATAGGTAACCAAATCTTCCACTACAATGCGCTCTTCTTTATTATTTGCACTTGCTGATTGCTCTTCAATTCCCATACCGTCTTTAAATAAATCCATAACGCAAACATCTGTTTTAACACCCTCAATAGCAAATGGTGTGGTCATGTTCAATACATGACGAATCATTTCCTTATCGTTGTTAATGTCCTCAGTGATACCGTTTCCGTCACTTCCGTAATTTATGGTAATTGTTCCGCCGCTGATAATACATCCGCTGAATTTTTTATCTACCGCCACATCCCCTGATGCAATCAGCAATGATGTTTCTGGATTTAAGCTGGAAACTCTATAAACTTCATTTACATTATTGACAACTACAGCTTTCACACCCTCTGCTACATTCACAAACTCCGCTTTATTTGTGGCTACAAATTCCTGACTGTTGCAAAGTTTACGAAACATTTCCATATCTATAAGATTCGCAAAAATACCCGGACTGTTCTCAATGGATTTATCCACATTATCTTTTTCTGTTTGGCTAAGGCTGCTGGCATCTCTTACCAGTTTTGTGGTTAACCCCTCAAACACTTGATTGTAAATTGAAATTTCTGTAGCATAATCAACACCTGCCGCATTATCAGCCGATTTTGTCTCTTTAACCAATTCATAGGTATATTCCAGATTTCCGGCACTGTCATACACTTCATTTCCCTGTGCATCCGTTTTGGGAACTCTTCTTAAAATATTGCCGGCAACATTCAATCTTTCAATATCACTAACCTCCAGTGTGTCAATATAGATATCCAGATACTGACTGATATGTTCTTGATTTTCCGAAAAATAATCGTAGAAGAACGCTGCCGCTTCCTCCTGACTGTTAAAGGTCATATAATAATAAATTAATGTTTCATTAGTAGCATTTCCATTGCTGGTGCGTACATATTTCTGCCGGAATGTGGCTCCATATTTTTCAGCATAATTAATTCCTGCCTTGCTGAAATCCACTTCTATTTTGTCCACTGCCGCCACATTTTGAAAAGCAGATTCATATTTTGAATATAATACCGGATTCGTTCCCAGTACACACTCATAATCAGATGCTGCATCCTTTTTTATATATCCAATACATTCTGCCGGCACTAAATATGCAATTTGAGAAGCCTTAGCCGTCAAAGATTCTCCAAGCGCCACATCACCGTTTGTCTGAATCCCTGCTGACGGTGTTACAGAGGGTACTGGAGTAATGGTATCGTTGGCATCATTTACACCGATATATGTAGTACCTGGAAGAAGCAGACGATTTAATTTATCGTCTAACTGTACCGTAGAATTAGTTCCATTAATAATAATAGAACTGCCTTCTTCAGCAATAGATTTTTTATAATCTTTAGGCATCCCAAGCCCCATATATTTTCCGCTGATCTTCAGTGTGCTGGCATTTCCCTGCACTGTAGTATCATCTTGAATATACGAATTTCCTAACAGACTTAAAGTACCTCCACTCACCTGAGTTCCGCCTGCCCAAAGGTTCGTTTCCTCATCCATTACAATTTTACCATTTTCTGTTGTCACAAGGTCGGGGGTAATCACAGCTTCGGAATCTTTAAAATAAAAGCTTTTTCCATTATTCGCCACAATACCATATCTTCCGCCATAAACACTGCCGGAAATTGTTGTAGTACTATTGGCAACTAGCTGATCGTTTGCCACAAGACTATAATCAATAATTTCCGGAATCTTTAAACTGGATTCAAAGGAAATATTGGGAATAGCAATTCTAATGTCAGTAGTAATAATAGACACATATCCCTTATTATCTTTATACTTTACACTGAGATTTTTCAAAACTAAAGCACTTGTATAAGCAATCATTTTATTATCTTTTATACCATCACCATCAGCATCAAGTACTTCTATCTGTGCACCCACATTGTTTTCTATGGTTTCACCGGCTGCCAAAACCACACTCTGATCCTGAACAAAGTTCTTCAGCTTCTCAATGCTATATCTTTCATCATCATTGTAAGTTGGATCCATCAGTGAATCTCTTAACTTATTTATATATAGAATCGTAAATTCGTTTTTACGTTCTTCCGGACCCGAAGAGCGAAGCTCATATTTTTGTATTACATCCATATACGCAATATCGATTGCCACCGACGCCTCTTCCTGCAATCCTACTCTGATCTCATCCAAAATCTGTTCCGCAGAATAAAAGTTATTCTTTGACTGCAAGTCATTTGCTTTCATATGAAAGTTTGCCATACACATATAAAGCACCACCGAAACTAAAATGCCCATAAGTGCCAGCACCACAATGACTAAAACAATGGCTGAGCCTCTATTATTCTGTTTTCTTTCTGCCTTTTCATTTTTCCTTATCTTATCCATATTACCACATAACCTCACCATTATTCACTGCTTATTGTTGCTAACGGTGCACCACTAAAGTTCCTGCTATAAGAACCACTTGGATACACTTCTACCTTCTTCTTAAAAATTCGGACTGTTTCATTTGACTTTCCCGTAATGGTTTCAGAAACATCATAGACAGATTCTATGGTGGAAACGCCAGCACATTCGTATATAAGCTGCTGCACCTGCAATGGTTCTTCTCTATATGTATTAGTTTTCAGCAAGTCATACAGATTATATCCTAGATTTGTGCGAAGCTTAGTGGCATATTCAGAACCTTTCACACCTTCTGTCACCTTCATATCTACACGATAATTGGTTTCTAAAGCACTCTGATTAAATTCTTCCACACTGCTCTGCTTAATCAGATATACTGTTACCGGTATATTCTCCTGATTATTAATTACAATATGTTCTCTCAGGTGAGCATTTACAGAATAATAGTTGGGATTATATAAAATATAAATATTCCTTGGCTTTTTGGTTGTGTCTGCTGTATTTATAAATAAGGAATTAAAGTTCTGGTCAGCCCAGTTTTGAACACCTGTCCCCACATAATCCTGAGGAACCTCCAGCCTATAATTTACAGAAACTTCAATCAGCGGGTCTGTACTTCCCGATGCAGTCGTACTTGTTATATTTACGGTAATGGTTCTATCTGCTTCTTCTGCAATATCATCCGCCGTTTTGGGATTATTGGCTGTAACACATTTTAATGCCAACTTGCTACATAATTCAGAATTCACATTTGCACTCTGCACATACAAGCCATCATATTTCGAATCATAATCGGATATATCCACATACATTTTATCGTTAAGTCCGTCTTTAGCAGCTGTATAATAATCACGGGCATCTAAAGTTACCCTCACATCATATTTCTTGCCATCATACTCTACATCAGCCGCAGCAAACGTATAAGTATTATTTACTGATTTTTGAAACACCCAGTTTCCGTCTTGATCTTGAGTAGGAAATGAAGTCTGGTCTTCCCGATGAATGGTCCCCCCCATTCCAGAGGGTAAAAAGTTCAACGTACCACCGGGATTTGTTACTGTTGAAAACTGCCTTGCAATCTCCTCTAAAGACATATCCTGCAACCCCTCCATAAAAGTCTGTGCTACCGCAGTTTCATTTAACATATCATCTGACTTTTTATTCACCTTCATAGATGTGGTGATAGCAGTAAGAATCGGTGCAACAATCACAGCAACAATAGCAACTGCGATCAGCAATTCTACCAAGGTAAAGCCTTTATTATTTATTTTTTTATTTTTTTGCTTTTCCATAACCCTGCCTCCCATTTTCTTAAGCCTTCTTGTAAGTTTACCCAAAGCAACAAATGTGCTTTGGGTAAGTACTAACGAACTGAACGAAATGGATTACTTGTACCTGTCGGTACGCCTGCAACATCCGGTGTTGAATATACCTCATCGGTTCCTGAGAGATAATAGAAATTAGAGGTTAAAGTACCTGACAAAATACCATTTTCCTCATTATAAGTGATAGAGATATCTTCTACACTCTTTTTATTACTGTCATCTGTAATTGCTTTCACTAATTGTTTTAAAGACAGATAATTTGCTTCATAAGTAGTTGTAACCGGCACATACCACAACTGACAGGAAGGATAAATACTGTCCGCAGTTAATGTAGCACCATCCGTAGTTCCGTCTTCTTCTGTTACTGTTTCCTCCTGAGCCTCATTTGCTGTACCCTGCAGCATTTCATCTACAGAAATTGTTTCTACCGCCGGATAAGCAAGCTCATAGCCTACAGAAGAAGGCATACCTACAGAACTGGCATAAAATTCGGATAAAGTACCTTCTAAACCATCAATATAAAGAATATCATCTTCTTCTTCCATTCCGGCCGGAAACTCTTCTTTGATTCTTTCATTATCCTCTGTATACTTTTCGGTATCAGCCAGATACTGTTCTCTGTTCTTATCCAAATCTTTTAATCTTGCAATAACATCTTCTAACACAACATTTTCCGCTTCCAAGGTTTCCGTCTTTTCCTGAAAGTTAAGGAACACAAAATAATACACACAAAGTACTACTACAAGACCACCCACGATCAATAATAACATTTTGTCTCTTTTTGATATTTTCATTACGTTCCCCCCCTATTCTTCTACAGCTGCTTCCTCTGAAACATCTTCTGTTTCACCGGAAGCCTCATCTGATATTTCATCGGATTCAGAATTTTCCTGTGTATCTTCTGCAGCACTGCCCTGTGTCTGTTCGGATTCTATTGCATCAAATTCCATCTGTTCTCTCTCTTTATATACGCCTTCTAAAGTAAATGCCACTTCTCTGATGCCACTTTCATTTTGGGTATCGGCTATGGCACTTACTGTTACATCCGCAACACTGTTAAAAGTACGGAACTGTGTAATAACTTTGGCTGCTTCTTTTTTGTTATTTACAGAAAGACCAATCGTAAATCCAGTTCTGTTAGAAGTAAATGAATTCACCTTAATGGAAGAAGGCATTTTGCTTTCCATTTCTTCGATAAACTCAACTAACTGTCCGTTATGTGTCCATGTATAATCTTCAATACTCGTCAAATACTCATTTTCAGCTTTAATTGTCACATACTCATTGTATATCGGTTCAATAGAGCGCAGACTCTCTACCATCACCTTATTATGTTCGTTTGTCTGTTTTTCAATCACATAGGGCAATACCGAAGTAATAATCAGCACAATAGAAACGCCCATACATACAGCAAATACAGCAACCGGAATGATATTCTTGTCTACCCCGGCAACCGTTGCATCCTTTCTCTTCTTAATATCATATAGATTAATGGGAGCCATGGCTGCACCGATATTTTCAATATATTCACCGAAGCTTGTATCTTTAAAAAATCTGTCAATATGTAAGCCCTGTATTTTTGAAAGAACAATGACTTTGCTTCCAATAGAATTGGTAAGCAGCTTGGATAAGCCGGAAAATTCTCCACCCATACCAGTCAAATACATTCTGTTAATGGGCTTTTTGGGATATCTGGAATTGTAAAAATCTACCATGCGATTTATTTGATTAATCAAAGATTCAAAGGCTTCTGTTACCGCTTTTTTTGCTTCCAGCAATTCTGCACTTTCATCTTTCTCACTCACGTCTTCTTCATCTTCGTCTTCCATATTGGAAAATTGTTCCTGAATACTTCTTCTGATACAAGTCTTTCTTCTGGCCAGTGTAACAGCCTGTTCATAAGAGAGCTTTGGCCCAAATGCAGTATTATTCTGAATTTCCGAAATAGCTCCATCAATGCCATAAGGAATTGTTCTGCTCAACAAAATAGAAGAATCTTCAATCACCATCAATAATGTAGTAGTCTCGCCTACTTTCATTACTAAATTAGCCCCAGAAGTGCACTCTGTCTTTACCACCTGATATACACTGTTGCCCGCATAATCAATGGCAACAATATCAAGATTACAAAGTTCTGCCAGCTGCATATAACCATCCAAAAGATTCTTTGGTGCAGCCAGAACCTGAATCTTATATTTCTTACCTTGTTCTTCGTCTTCCTCGACTCCTAAAATATTGTGGGAAAGCTGATAATTGGCTAAATCTACCGGAAAATAATCGCCTGCATTTGCCGCAACCATAGCGCCCACCCTGCTGGCTTTTGTATAAGGAAGTTTTACTTCTCTTGTGGCAATCTTTGTAGACTGAACAGTAAATACCACATATTTTGTATGCATATTCTTTTCAGAAATCATGTTTCTTAATGAACCCGCAAAACTCTTTATATCACCCTGCAAAACTCCATCAGAAACAACCCCTTCCGGTGTTTTCATAGAAAAGTTTTTATATATTTTTGGATTTTTGGAACGATAGTCCATTAAACAGACTCTGGTAACAGAACCGCCAACTTTAATACTCAATACTTTAGAAATCATATTATCTCTCCCTGCCTTAAATAATATCTATGGAAAAAACAGTCATTCTGTTTTATATTTCATCATCAGTTTCTTTACAACATACTTTCAAAATACCATTGTATCATCCCATCTCCCCACAACATAGATAGGAAGATTCCAACGGATAAATAAGGACCAAAGGCTAATACATGATCCTCCTTTGTTACTTTCATTCGAATCAAATGGCATACAGAGCCAACAATGCAGCCCAACAGGAATGCCAGTATAATCTGCTTCCAGCCCAGCAGCAAACCCGCCGCCGCCATTAACTTCATATCTCCGCCGCCAAAGCCTTTTCCTCTGGTGACCAATATCACAATCCACATAAATACACTGACTGCGAAAAAACCTATAAAATAATTTAACCAGTTTTCATAATCCACTATCACTTGAACAATACCTAGTATAAAAATAAAAACATTGATTCCAAAAGGAATCTCAAACGTCCGAAAATCGATTACACTTAATACGATAAGTGCAGATGTTAAAAAACAGTATAGAAAACTGTTTATTTGCATACCATTTACCGCAAATATAAGAATATACAAAAACCCGTTAGCAAATTCTACTAAGGGATACTGTACTGCAATATGCGCTTTGCATTTTCGACATTTACCACCCAGACAAAGGTAGCTGAAAAGCGGTATTAACTCATACCACCTCAGCTGATACCCACAATTCATGCAGTGGGAACGTACCTTTGCAATGTTTTCACCTTTTGGAAGCCTGTAGATACAGACATTCAAAAAGCTTCCGATTACGATTCCATATATAAATATTATAATATAAAGAATTATGTCTGGGATAGTCATAGGGGTTGTCCTTTCACGCTGTATGCTATACGTTTTCTTAATTTATATAAGTTATGTTAAAGCCGACATTGTCCTGTTAGAAAAACTACTTTCTATCTTCCTGTAAGTTCTGCACCGGGCACATGTATGGGTATAGCTAATATCCATATTGAGTTCAAATAATTATCAAACATCTTTGTACAGTTCCCCTTGGTACATATATTATTATTTGAAATAACAAGAATAATATATGTACCAATTTTCAAACTTTCATTTGAATCGCCCAACAATATTTCACCTAATTTACAGGTACCATCGCCAAAACTTCATGCTTCATAATTTAGAAACGGCCTTATATTTAAGACACAAAATACCAGCTTTTCTCTAAGTACCGCAGCGTTGGTAATGTTTCAAATAATTAACTAACAAAAACTTAATTCTTATATTTTAACTTTTTTCTTTCTAACTTGCATTGTCATCTCACTTAACGACATGACATCTTTACTGAGTATTCTTAACTACAACCGACGGGTCACCTGATGTCAAATCAATCTCAATTGACGGCTTAGTTGTCGCACTGTCATAGGTTTTTGACTTAAGTATTCCAGTATCTTCGCCAGCTGCATCCTGCTTCTTAACATCAACAATAGCATCCACAGCTGTCTCTAATGCCGTAGCACTACCAGTAGCAGCAGTAAAGGTCGGATTTGCCGAAGCGCTAAATGTAATCGTATATTTATCTGCAGCAATATTTAATGCAGGATCAGCACAAACTGTTTCGCAAGCTTTTCTTACAGAATCAATATAATCGTTATCTGCAGTAAGTCTCGATCTTTCCACATACTTTAAATACTGCGGTGCCAAAATCCCGATTAATACCGCCATAATAGCAATAACGATGATAAGTTCTACCAACGAGAAACCTTTGTTGTTTTTTAAATTTTTCATATTACCTCTCTCCTTTTCATGTATTATATTTTAATAACCCGCCCCCCTACAAGCGGAATATTAACTATTTTATTATAGAATTAGAGATTATCTAATCCTTCGTACATAGCCATCATCGGTGATAACACTGCTCCAATAATAACCATTACGATAACCGCCAATACAATAATAATCAGCGGTTCCAATGCAGCCATTAATGACTGTGTGGCGATTTCTACTTCTTCTTCATAGTAATCAGCCAGTTTGTCCAGCATTTCTTCCATATTACCGGACTCTTCACCAATTTTTGTCATATGATGCACCATCGGCGGAAACAAACCACATTCCTTAATCGGTGTGGATAAGGGCACACCGGCAATTACCGACTCCTTGGCATCTAGAAGCGCTTTTTTGAAATAATAATTCGTCATAGTTCCTGCGGTAATATCAATAGCCTCCACCAACGGAATACCCGCCGCAATCATAGTGGACAAGGTTCTTGCAAAATTAGCCGATGCCGACTTGATGGTCATATCTCCAAATAACGGCAATTTCAAAGCAATCTTCGCCAAAATCCCCTCACCTCTTGAAGTACTTTTAAACCACTTAAAGAATACGATCAGAAGAATCAGTATTGCCAACAGCACATACCAGTATTTCTGCATAAACTCGCTTGCCGCCACTACTGCCAGTGTGATTTGCGGCATCTCCACATCCATGTCTTCAAACATTCCCATAAAGCTTGGCACCACCACATTAAGCATTACAATAATAACTGCAACAGCCACCACGCATACTATAATAGGATAGATACTCGCCTTTTTTATCATGCCTTTCAGTTTTGCCTGCCGTTCAAACTGTACCGCCAATCGTTCATAGGCCGTATCCAGACTGCCGGAGGCTTCTCCTGCCGCCGTCATCTTAATCATGATCTTAGGGAATACATTTTCCATATCCAATGAATCTGCAAGGCTTTCACCTTTTTCCACGTTTTTACAGACATTTGTCAGCACCTTACTGAATGTTTTATTTTCGGTTGCCTCAGAAAGCATTTTTAACGTTTCAATAATTGTGACGCCGGCTCTCTGCAGGCTGACAAACTGCCTGCAAAATAAACATAAATCTCTTGTAGTTATTTTTTTTCCAAAATCTAATTGGATATCTTTTTGGAATAGACCGGCTTCGCTGATCTCTGTCAGATACAAATCTCGATTCCTCAAATCTGCTTTTGCTTTTTCCAGACTCTCCGCCTCAATCTTTCCCTTTATTTCTTTACCGGACTTTGATACCGCCCGGTATATGTACTCTGCCATCTTTTTCCCTCCTACGAATCAAATGATACCTTCAGCATTTCTGTAATGGAGGTTGTTCCATCCACCACGTATTCTGCCGCTCTCATACGCAAAGTCTTCATGCCTTCTTCCAATGCCACATTTTTAATTTTATCGGCATCTTCGTTATGGGCAATCACTCGTTTCAACTGCGGTGTAACTTCCATAATCTCATATACACCAATTCGTCCCTTGTACCCCGTATTGTCGCATTTGTCACAGCCACAAGGTTTGTACAGTTTCAAAGGTTCTGCAGTTGAACATCCAAGGAGTTCTTTTTCTTCCATTGGTGCTTCATACTCCTGTTTGCAAGCAGGACAGAGCTTGCGGACAAGCCGCTGTGCAATGATACCCACCACCGAGTCTGCAATCAGATAAGATTCAATTCCCATATCCGCCAGACGGGTCACCGTACTCGCCGCACTGTTTGTATGCAGTGTAGAAACAACCAAATGACCTGTAATAGAAGCCTGAACTGCAATCTGCGCTGTCTCTGTATCTCGAATTTCTCCAATCATAATGATATCCGGATCCTGACGGAGAATGGAGCGCAGTGCAGATGCAACAGTCAAGTTGGCTTTCGGATTTACCTGTACCTGATTCACTCCGTCAATATTAGCCTCCACCGGGTCTTCTACCGTAATAATATTTACATCTTCTTTATTCAATTCACTTAATGCAGTATATAATGTGGTTGATTTACCACTACCCGTAGGTCCGGTTACCAGCAGAATTCCATGGGGATTTTGCAATATATGGTCAAATTTTTCAAGTTCTGCATCATTTAATCCCAATCTTTTCTTTTCCAGTGTCAGTGCATTCTTTGAAGTAAGACGCATAACCACTTTCTCACCGTGAACCGTGGGAAGAACAGAGGCACGAATGTCATATTCCTGTCTGTCAACTATCTGTGTGATTCTCCCATCCTGAGGTTTACGTTTTTCCGAAATATCCATGCCGCCGATAATTTTAATTCGGGCAACAATGGCAGAAAGCAACCTCTGTGAATATACCATTCTTTCATATAGTGCACCATCAATACGGTAACGGATGCGAACCTGTCTTTCCATAGGTTCTATATGTATATCGGAAGCTCTCTGTCTTACCGCCTGCTCAATCATAGATTTTACAAGCTGTACAATTGGAGAACTGTTGACATCTTCATTATATAGTTCTTCACTTTCCTCTGATTTCGCTTCTTTCTCTTTCGCATATTCATCCACAGCAGAATATACTTCTTTTTGTCCAAAGTATTTATCCAGTGCCATATTCAAGCTTCTTCTGGTAGTAATCACGCTTTCCACCTGAAGATTCGTAACAATATTTATATCATCTGCTGCTTCTATATCAAGTGGATCTACCATGGCTACTCGGATTACATTAGGGTTATCCGGCGCATATTCGAATGGAATCATCATATGCTTTTTTAACAGTGCACTGGGTACTAAATCCAAAATCTCGTCTTCAATTTTTACATTTGCCAAATCTACATAGGCTAAATGGAGCTGTTCTCCCAAAGTTTTTACAATGGTTTCTTCCGAAACAATATTTCCCTCTACCAATGCTTCTCCAAGCTTACAGCCTTTGGCTTTCTGGAGTTCTAGCCCCTTCTGAAGCTGTTCTTCTGTTATAATGCCCTGATTAATCAAAAGGTCTCCCAGTCTTAACCTTCTTCTGTTTATAGCCATTTTCAGCACACCTCTCCACTCATTCTATATCTTACTTTAACATTCACCTAAAATTTTAGCAACTATTTTTACCTGAACACAGGTTATTTTATATATTTCTACAATTTTCGCAAATGTTTTTTGTGCATTTTTGCCTGCATTTGCATGTTTCGTTTTATATATTTTACCACATTCGCCCAAGCAATGCACTATATTTTTCAATATTTATTTCATTTCTTTGTATTTCTTCCAGACTTATACGTGACATTTCATTTATTTTCGACACCTCTGAATCATCGCTGTACACAAAAACTCCAAACAGTAAGCATGCTACCGCAAGACGAAGCACAAACATGGTCTTGCCCTTTCCCTGCGTTTCTTCTTTCTTTTTTTCTTCCCGAAAATACTTAGGGCTTCCTTCAGTCTTAAAGGAAGCCCTTGCCAATAGTAGTTTTTCTTCTCTTGCTTCCATATATCTCTCCTAAATTGTTTCTTATTCCTTAGTAATATATGAAAGCTGATTTTATTTTACCACTGATTTGTTTTAATATATATTTCTTTATTCTGCAAAATACTTTTCTTTAATAATTTCCACCGGCATTTCTTTTCCGGTCCAGATTTTAAATGCTTCTGCACCCTGATACAAAAGCATGTACAAGCCATTAAATGTATGGCATCCATTTGCTTTTGCCATCATTAGCAGTTTTGTTTCTCTGGGATTGTAAATAACATCGGATACAATCAGACCTTCATGGAAAAAACTTGCATCTTTTATTATGCAGGCATCTATATTGGGTGCCATTCCTACACTGGTTCCATTGGTTAGAATATCACTTTCGTCAATACTTTTCTTTAATACACTTTCATCCTCAAAATCATATAAGCTAGCTTTACAGTTGGTCTCTTTGTTGATGGCATCCACCATACGCTGTGCCCTGTCAAAAAACTGATCACGAATACTAAATACATTAATTTCTCTTACACCGTCCAAAGCCGCCTGCACACACACTGCTGTAGCTGCACCGCCTGCACCTAGCAGCGTCATTTTCTTATTTATAATATCGTATCCCGCATCCTTTACTGCCTGCATGTATCCCATACCGTCTGTGTTATAGGCTGTAAGAACACCATCCTCATTTAATACCGTATTGGCTGCACCGATCATTTTTGCCGCTGGTGAGAGTTTATCTACTAATTCACATATGAGATTCTTATTTGGCATAGTGCAGTTAAATCCCCGCACGCCCAATGTTTTCAAACCTTCTACAGCTGTCTTCAAATGTTCTGTTCCCACATCGAAACATAAATACACATAGTCCAAATCCAGCTGACGAAATGCTTCATTATGCATCATTGGTGAAATACTATGAGCTACAGGACTTCCCAAAAGTCCTGTCAGTACAGTATGTCCTGTAATTTCTTTCATACGTTTCTTCCTCCTGCTTTTCATTTTATGGAAAAAGCTACAATTCCAGACCTTGTCCGAAATTATAGCTTTATTTTATTCTTTGCTTTATACTCTTGAAAGGTATTCGCCTGTTCTTGTATCAATTTTGATCACATCATTCTGATTTACGAATAACGGTACATATACGGTTGCTCCTGTTTCTACTGTTGCAGGTTTTGTTGCTCCTGTTGCTGTATCGCCTTTTACGCCCGGTTCTGTTTCTGTAACTTCAAGTTCCACAAATAAAGGTGGTTCAATGGCAAATACATTTCCATTGTGGGAACAGATTTTTACCATTTCATTTTCTTTTACAAACTTTAATGCATCTCCAACGGTTTCACTGCTTAATGCAATCTGATCATAGGTTTCCATATTCATGAAGTTAAATAAGTCACCGTCAGCATATAAGTACTGCATTTCTACTCTGTCAATACGTGCCTGTGGAAATTTTTCTGTTGGACGAAATGTCTTTTCAACCACGCCGCCATTGATGATATTTTTCAGTTTTGTACGAACGAAAGCTGCACCTTTACCAGGTTTTACGTGCTGGAATTCAATAATCTGATAGATATTTCCTTCTATTTCCAAAGTTACACCGTTTCTAAAATCTCCTGCTGAAACCATATATTTTCCTCCTTAAATTACGCCGAGCCATTTGCCAATCTATAGGCTCATAAAATCATCTATATTTTATACTAAAATTTACTATTTTTCAACTACTTTTTTTGCGCCAGGAAATGCTGTTATTTTTTACCTCTCTTATGATAAAAATACAATACGATTTTTTCCAAATAACGTTTTAGAATAATCTGTATTTCTTCTTTTTTATCTATAGGTTTTACCAAATAAGTAACTAACCCAGTCCGATTAGCACCATAAATATCCGTAAAAATCTGATCTCCAATGAAGATTGTATTTTCTTTCTTGGTGCCGATTAACTGCATCGCTTTCTCATATCCTGCGACAGAAGGCTTACCGGCTTTATGAATATACTGCACATGGATCTCTTCATTAAACATCTTCACCCGTTCTTCCTTATTATTTGACAACAGACAGACGCCAAAGCCAATCTGTTTTAGTCTTTTCATCAGTTCTACCACCTGCTCAGTTGCCGGTGCTCCGTGCTGCGTCAATGTATTATCAATATCGTAGATCAGCCCCCGGTATCCTTGTTCATACAAACTTTCGTAATCGATTCCATAAGCACTGTCCGCTTCTTTTGTAGGGTAAAATTTTTCCAACATAGGATTTTAGTCCTCCTCCGGTAATGGAAGTTTCCGTTCTGCGCTTGCCACAAATTTCTTTACTTCCTGATTCGCCTTAACAATAGGAATATTGGTGCCGGCACCTCCTACACAGCCCCCCGGACAGCCCATTCCTTCAATAAGGCAACCGTTCTTTTTTCCGGCTTTTGCCAACGCAAGTATTTTCTTACACTCACTCAAGCCCTCTGCATGCTCGATCAATACTTCTGTGTCAGGATAGTACTCTTCAATACACTGTCGGATAGCCTCTGCCACGCCACCGGCTACTGCATAACCACGCCCTGCAGAAGTTGCATCTTTGATCTCATCACTTTCGTCTGTTTCCAATTCTGACAGAACAATATTTCTGGCGGAAAACATACCAGCCAGTTCTTCAAATGTAATAACAAAATCCACGTCGCTGCGCACTTTCTTTCTGGAGGCCTCCAGTTTTTTAGAAGCACACGGTCCAATAAATACAATGCTGGCTTCCGGGTGTTTTTCTTTAATGGTTCTCGCCGTTGCAACCATTGGTGTCAGTTCATTGGAAATGCTGTCAATGGTCTCCGGGAAAAATTTTCTTGCCATCATGGACCAGGACGGGCAACAGGAAGTTAAGAGAAACGGCAGCTTTCCTGTTGTCACTGCCTCTACATAATGTTTTGCTTCCGCCATTGCTCCCTGATCTGCACCAATGGCAACTTCATATACATATTTAAAGCCCAGCTGTTTTAATCCTTCTTTGATCTGAGCAGGTGTCACATTGGCTCCAAACTGTCCCACAAATGCCGGTGCAATTTCCGCCACAATCTCCCGTCCCGACTGAATTGCCCGAATCAACTGGAATATCTGGGATTTATCTGCAATGGCCCCAAACGGACAATTCACCATGCACATACCACAGGATACACACTTTTCACTGTCAATATGGGCTCTGCCATATTCATCGTTTACAATAGCAGACACTCCGCAGGCCGCCGCACAAGGACGTACTTGTCTGGAAATGGCATCGTAAGGACATACGGTCTTACACTTTCCACACTTCACACATTTTTCCTGGTCTATATAAGATTTTCCATCTACCAGTGAGATTGCCTCTCTGGGGCATACCTTTGCACAAGGCTGTGCCGTACAAGTCTTACACTGGTTGGTTACAATATACATATTTTCTGCACAGGCATTGCAGGCAGATGGAATCACCTGCATAAGAGGCGGTTCATAGTACTTTTCTGCAATGTTGCTCTCATCTACCCCTTCTGTCGCATGCACAGGCTTATCCTCCGGACGCAGAGAAAGTCCCATGGCAAGACGCAGTCTTTCCCTAATCACAGCACGTTCACGATATATATTTTCCCAAAACCTGGGATTTTCTGCATCTGTCATTTTATATGGCAATGCTTCTAGATCATCAATGATATTTGCAGAATTATATGCAAGATTCGCTATTTCTTTGAATGTTTCTTTTCGAAGTTTACGCACTTCTGTGTCAAGGCCTCTAAAACTCATGTTCTCTCCTCCATGTCCAAGTAAAGTAAAAGGGTCAAGTGTTAAAATTTTATCATTCGCATTTCATTTAAACACATAACCCTGGTTTAGTCAATATTTACTTATGTAAATCTTTAAAAAATCCGACTTCCCACCTGATATACCAACACAGCTGCAAGCCATGCCAATACCAGTTGGAATAAAATTACCCCTAAGGTAAAGCGTATGGAACCGGATTCCTTTTTGATAATTCCAATGGTAGCCGCACAGGGCGTATACAGCAGACAAAATACCATCATGGCATAAGCATTTACAGGTCCAAATCCATAAAAAGACAATGACTGCATAATAGCATTAGCTCCTTCCGGAGAACTCACATTAGACACCCCAAACAGCACAGTAAATCCAGATACTACCACCTCTTTTGCCGAAATTCCAGATATCAGCGCCACTGCAATCTGCCACATTCCAAGTCCCGCCGGACGAAGAATTGGCTCCACCCATTTTCCAAGGGTAGCGCCAAAACTGGTGCTTACATCTGTAGTTAGCCCATGAGCATTGAAGTTCAAAATAAACCATATAATAATAGAAGCAATAAAGATAGTACTTCCGGCTTTACTTAAATAATCTTTCACTTTTTCCCATACATAGATACCGATGGTACGTGCATTTGGGGATTTGTATTCCGGCAATTCAATCAACAGCTCATTTTCTGTTTTCTTATGACCAATCCGGCTGACAATGACTGCAAGCATCAACGCCACCGCCATACCAATCACATACATGGAAAATGCCGCCAAGGGTGCATATTTTCCAAAAAAAATACTGGAAAACATCACATAAATCGGAAGTCTCGCCGAGCATGACATAAAGGGTGTGATCAACATAACTCTGCGCCTGTCTTCCTGTTTTTCTAATGCGCGTGTTGCCATGATTGCCGGTACGGTACATCCAAATCCCAAAACCATAGGAAGAAATGCTTTCCCAGATAAGCCTGCCTTTCCCATAATACTGTCCATTACATAAGCTACTCTTGCCATATAACCGCTGTCTTCTAATACAGCCAGTGCCACAAAAAGAATAGCAATGTTAGGCAAAAAGGTTAAAATACCGCCCACACCGGAAATAATACCGTCAACCACAAGGGATACCAGTACCTCTGAGGTGTTCATTGCCACCAGCATATTTCTCATTCCATCAGAAAAGGATTCCAATGCAATTTCTAACCACCCTTTCAGAAAATCCCCCAAGGTGAAGGTCAGTATAAACACAGCTGCCATAATTACAAGAAAAATAGGCACTCCCCAGACTGGATGTGTTAAATACTTATCCGCCTTATCTGTGGACTGAATTTTTTCCTCCCTCCTCATCATAGTTTCTTCCATAATCTCCTCAATATATTTATATTTCTGCGCTATGATGTCTTTTTCATAATTCTTCCTGATCACGTTTGACATATTAACCTGGTATTTTTGAAGTACTTCTTCATCATACTCCATGAATTTTATGGCATACCACCGACTATTTATATTTTTGCCATAATTTGCCTCCAGCATAATAGAAACTTTCTCAATAACTTCTTCAATATCCTCCGAATACTGAACCACATGACCCTTTGGGCCTTCTTCATAATGATGTTTCACTGCGTGCAGCAGCACATCAAGCCCCATTCTCTGTCTTGCAGACACCTGTACTACCGGTATTTCTCCGAGCATTTCAGGCAGCCTGTGCATATCAATTTCCATGCCTCGTTCCCGCACAATATCCATCATATTCAATGCCAAGATTACGGGCTTTCCCATTTCCAGCAGCTGCAGAGTCAGATATAAATTTCTCTCTAAAGAAGAAGCATCTACTACATTAATAATCACATCAATGTCTTCGCCTAAAATACACTCTCTGGTTACTTTTTCTTCTATAGAATAAGATGTCAGACTGTATATTCCCGGCAAATCTACCAGTTTCATCTTTTGACCTTTATAAGAGGTTTCTCCCTCTTTTCGCTCTACCGTTACTCCCGGCCAATTAGCCACTTTAAGCTTCGCGCCAGTAAAGGCATTAAACAATGTGGTCTTGCCGCAGTTGGGATTTCCTACAAATGCTACATTAATCGTATCCTTCATTTGTTTTCCTCCTCCACTTCTATGCCCTGCGCAATTTTTTTTCCAAGCGCCAGCCGGGTTCCCCGTACTTTTATAATCAATGCTCCCCTTTTTTTCCGGTTAACAAATAATATGTGACTGCCTTCATTTACCCCTAATGCTTCCAATCTTCTCATGATATTTTCTTCTATGCATAATTCTTTTACGGTATATGTGTGTTCCAGTTCACCATCATATAATGTCATTTTCCCACCTGTCTTCCTTTGTGTTATTGATAATTATTATCATTAAGTACATTCTATACAGATATACCGAAGATGTCAATAGCAGGATAACATTAAACTTGAAAAAGGGGCTGTCGGTTAATACCGATTTTTAACCCCTGACATGTAGAGAAGAGACAATCCCAGAAAATTCGGACTTTTTTAAGACCTGAATTCTCCAGTGGACTGTCTCTTCCCTTTTGTAA
>CASEML010000149.1 GCA_949289145.1 uncultured Eubacteriales bacterium
GATGAGCTTACAATGAAATATATGAACTGGTACAATTATGTTCGACCACATTCATACAATAACTATTTAACACCAATGGAAGCTCGTTACAAATAGATATTTATCGAACAAAGTGTTACCAAAATGATTGACCAGTACAATCCAGAGTGAAGAAGGAATCCTGAAACGGCAGACACGGTCGATCCAGACGGAAGGGCACTTTGGAGATATCAAGGAGAATGAAAACTTCCGGCGTTTTAACTACCGGTCAGAGGAGAAAGTATATAAAGAGTTCATGCTGTATGCGATTGGCAGGAATATCATGAAATACCATCGTTTTTTACATCATGAGATTGAAAAATACGAAGGAAAAAAGGAGCAGAAAACAGCTTAACCGAAGGAGTGCTCCAAAAAATCCAGACAAGGGGATTTTGCGCTCTGAAATAAGGGTTACAAAAGGGAAGAGACAGTCCACTGGAGAATTCAGGTCTTAAAAAAGTCCGAATTTTCTAGGATTGTCTCTTCTCTACATGTCAGGGGTTAAAAATCGGTATTAACCGACAGCCCCTTTTTCTTTCTTTATTTATTATACTATCCTTCAATTTCCACTGTCACTTTATCCAAATGCCAAATTTCATCCACATATTGCTGAATCGTTCTGTCAGAAGTAAATTTTCCAGAACATGCAGTATTTAAAATGGCACTCTTTGCCCAGCGACGTTCATCTCTGTAAGCTTCTTCTACCTTCTTCTGTGCTTCCATATATGCCCGGAAATCTTTTAATATAAAGTAAGTATCTGCTCTGTCGCTATTGTTTGTATTTAGCAGTGAGTCATAAATTTCTCTAAACATATCCGGATCATTTGGTGCGTAGAATCCATTTATTAACTGCATCAATACTTTTCTTATATCCTGATCATTATTAAAAATTTCCATTGGATTATATCCGCCATTCTGCTCATAATTAATTACTTCATCTGAAGTAAGTCCGAATATAAATGCATTTTCTTCTCCAACTTCTTCTACAATCTCCACATTAGCACCATCTAAAGTCCCCAGTGTAAGTGCACCATTTAGCATAAATTTCATATTACCGGTGCCAGAAGCTTCCTTACTTGCTGTGGAAATCTGTTCACTGACGTCTGCTGCTGCAAAAATTATCTCCGCATTTGATACTCTGTAATCTTCAATGAATACTATTTTAATCTTTCCATTAATGGAACGATCATTATTAATAATTGCTGCTACAGAGTTAATTAACTTAATAGTAAGTTTTGCTCTGCGGTATCCTGCCGCCGCCTTAGCACCGAAAATAAATGTTCTAGGATAAAATTCCATTTCTGGATGTTCTTTGATTTCATTATACAGATACATTACATGCAAAATATTAAGCAGCTGTCTTTTGTATTCATGAAGACGTTTTACTTGTACATCAAAAATTGAACGTGGGTCCACATCGATGTCATTATGCTCTTTAATATATTTTGCTAGACGAACTTTATTCTGATATTTAATATTCATAAATTCCTGCTGTGCTTTTTCATCATCTGCATAGATTTTTAATTTTTTCATTTGCGATAAATCTGTAATCCATTCACTTCCTATATGTTCTGTTACCCATCTGGCTAACAATGGATTTCCATGTAATAAGAAGCGGCGCTGGGTAATACCATTTGTTTTATTATTGAACTTTTCCGGCATCATTTCGTAGAAATCTTTTAATTCTTTTTTCTTTAAGATTTCTGTATGAAGTTCCGCAACACCGTTTACAGAATAGCTTGCTGCAATAGCCAAATGAGCCATTTTCACCTGACCATCATATATGATTGCCATTTTTCGGATTTTTTCATTGTCGCCCGGATATTTATTCTGTATTTCAAGTACAAATCTTCTGTTAATCTCTTCTACAATTTGATAAATTCTTGGAAGCAGTCTTGAGAACAATTCTATTGGCCATTTTTCCAATGCTTCTGCCATAATAGTATGATTTGTATAAGCACAGGTTTTAGTTGTTACTTCCCATGCTTCTTCCCATGAGAGTCCCTCTTCGTCCATAAAGATTCTCATTAATTCAGCTACTGCAACGGTAGGATGTGTATCATTTAACTGGAATGTTACTTTCTCATGGAATTTCTTGATATCATCATGTTTGTCTTTATATTTCTTGATTGCAGTCTGTACGCTGGCAGAAATAAAGAAATATTGCTGTTTTAAGCGAAGTTCCTTACCTGCATAATGGTTATCATTAGGATACAGCACTTCTACAATAGTTTTTGCCAAATTTTCTTGTTCCACCGCTTTTTGATAATCCCCTTTATCAAAAGAATCTAAATGGAACTCGTTGATTGCCTGTGCATCCCAGATACGAAGTGTGTTTACCACATTATTTCCGTAGCCCACAATTGGCAAATCGTATGGTACTGCTAATACAGAACTATAATTTTCCTGAATAAAAACATTACGCTTTTGTTCTTTATCATATTCAATACGAATATTCCCACCGAACTTTACTTCTGTAGCGTATTCCGGACGGCGCAGTTCAAAAGGATTGCCATCTTTCAACCATTGATCTGGTACTTCCACCTGATATCCGTTTTCTATTTTCTGTTTAAACATACCATAACGGTAACGAATACCGCACCCGTAGGCTGAATACCCCAAAGTAGCAAGTGAATCAAGAAAACATGCTGCCAGCCGTCCCAAACCGCCATTTCCTAATGCTGCGTCAGGCTCCTGATCCTCAACTACGTTAATATCTAAACCTAATTCTTCCAATGCTTCTTTTACATTATCATAATAACAAAGATTAATCAGATTATTTCCCAAAGCCCTGCCCATTAAGAATTCCATGGATAAATAATATACTGTTTTTGGGTCGGACTTTTCATATTCTTTCTGTGTTGCCAGCCATGCATCAATAATATTATCCTTAACAGCATAAGATACTGCCTGAAATATTTGCTGATCATCTGCCTCCTTCAATTGTTTACGAAAAAGTGTTTTTACATTATATTCCACACTTCTCTTAAACATTTCTTTGTCAAATTTCGGTCTTGCCATTGCTGTGCCTCCTCCTTTTTAACTGATAACCTACAAAATGGCGTTATTCATATTATCGTCATTTTTTTATGGAAACATAAACCTTTTTTTATTATTTATGTAAAAATATGGAAAGCGTGATTTTAATCTCTATGATATTTTTCCTTCCTATTTTCCATTCTACCACAGTTCTAAGAGCGAGAAAATAGCGAGTTTTTCAGGTGGATTCCTACCTTTTGGGGATACGAAAAAAATAAAAAAAGGCCTCCTCCGTCCTCCCAATGGAGCAGGTCCTGCTGAATACCTGTATCCCGTTGGCCCAGCTTGAACGGGAAACCATATTGAAGCGGTAGTATATGAGGCTATGATAAAATTCAGAAAACATTACTATTCCGTTTCCTTTGATAACTTTAGCAATACCAAGATATCTTTTTGGGTATATCTATAAAGAATATTACTTATCACTGCCCATATTATGATCATCAATATTATAACCCCAAATGCCACAATTCCCAATGCTATAAAATTTGCTTTTCCTAAAATACCCATACCCATAATGAATCCTACTATAACTACCGCACTTAAAATAACTCCAAATATGCCATTTAATCCATGAGAATATATATTCCATATTGTCTTTTGAGAATAGCCCATTTGTTTTAAAATCCCCATATCTTTTTGTTGTAATTTATAGTAATTTCTAAATGATATAATTGTTGACGTTGTTGAAATCATGACTATTACTATCACAAACAAAATGGCAGATATAATAATAAGTCGAACTGTTCCATCTAAATTTTCAAAGGCTTTTATTGTGTATTGTGTGCAGTAGTTTTTATCCTCTAATTCCTCTGCTATAACTTTCACCTCACTAATATTATTCACATATATATAATAACTTTCAATCATGTTCATCCCATAATTATCTCCATTATCATAATTATGTTGAATTTTATTCCACTCTATATTATATATTTGCTCTATTATTTTTTTATAATCATTATATGTTATATAACTATCTTCCGAACTCCCATTTGTATATAAAGAGTATATATTATTATTATTTTCAATTTGTTTTATTTTATATTCTTCTTCTAAATAATCATATGCCTCACATCCCCCTTCTGAAACTCTTATTTTAGGAATTTGTAAAGTCACATTATTGTTTCTTACTGTATTTTGATATATAACATTTTCTTCTTCCTGATATTTTCCAAGCATATACAATGTTTTGGGATTAATTGCTTTTATATAATACATGTCCTCAGTAATGCTATTAATACCACACTCAATTTGATATACCCCATAGGTGTCATATCTGTTCCTATATTTTTTATCTAATATTTTTTTAATATTCTCTTCATCCTGAAATTTTAACATTTCAATTTGATTATTTTCATCCCATTTATAGGTGATTTTTATCATATGCGTATTTTCATTTTTTATAAATTCCTGATTTATATTCTCATATTCCTTTATTAAAAGACAACCGCCTAGAATAATAAGTAGCATGGAAAAAAAGAAAAATAACAAAGATACCTTAAATAGCCCTGTTGTTTTTTTTAATAATAATTTAGATAAATTCTTGTTCTTTATCATATTTCAATTTCCCTTCCTTTATGGCTAAAACTTCACACTTCATGTACTTTTCAATATTATCATGACTTACTATAATAAGAGTTTTATCTTTAAAACATTCCTCTATTAACTCCATTATTTTTTTCTTATTCTTTTCATCTAATCTAGATGTTGGTTCGTCCAGCAAAATGATATCAGGATTAGATAATAGACTATTTACAATCTGTACTCTCTGTCGTTCTCCTCCTGAAAGTAATGATATTTTTTCATGTCTTAGTTGTTCTAAACCAACTCTTTTAAGATATTCTGATATTTTACAATGTTCCACCTCTATATTTTTTTCTTTTAAAGCTCCGGCTTTTAACTCTATATTTTGCAATATACTTAGATTTTGAAACAACATATCTTCCTGAAACATATACTCTATTATTTTATTTTTTAATATTATTACTCTGCCTTCTTGTGGTTTTATATAGCCACATATAAGATTCAAAATTGTTGTTTTTCCTATTCCACTTTCTCCTTTTATGACATATGTTTTTCCTTCTTCAAAATTATAGCTGCAATTTATCAGTAATTTTCTATTGTTAAAACCATGAGTTATATTTTCTAACTTAATTTCACACATATTTTTTTCCTTAACTTATTTTTCTAATTTAATTTCTTCTATTCCATTTTGGCAATAGACCTTCATAATTCCGTCGTTAATCTGATAATCTATAGGATTTTTAATACTTTTAATCACATGTCCATCATTGGTATCTGTAATATAACACATCAGCTCACCTTCCGAAGATGCGTCTATTTGAATTAGTAAGTGATATTCTTCTATAAAATGATTATCTATTTTCTTTGTGAACTCTCTTGTTTGTGAAATTAATTTTCCGTTTTCTTCCAAAAAAATATTGTTATTTACTTCATATATTTCTCCTCCTTCTATATCTTCATATATAATATTGTTATTTTGTTCTTCAGATTCTGCTTCTATTTTTATCTCGTATATATCGTAGGTATCCTTGTTTTCTTTATATACGCTATATAATAATTTATCATCTATGATTGCTCCATCTGATATTTTCTCTTTCGTTTTATAACATAATTCCAAGGTTCCGTCTGTGGACAATTTTACAATTTCTCGCTCTTCTCCGGTAATTCCTCTATAAATTAAAAAATAATAAAGATTTCTTTCTTGATCTGCTGCCAATGGAAAAATTGCATCCTCCTTATTTTCCATTTTATATACCTCTTTTACTGTTCCATCTATGATTTCTATAATTTTAAAATTTCCATCTTCATTATTTCCTGTAGTATAATACCTATTGGTAGTATTAAATTCGTATTGATAGGTATCCTCCTCATCATATAATTTTTGTACGCCGCCATTTATTGTATCGTACAATACCAGATTATTGTTCCAATGATCATATATCACTATACTTTCTTTTAATTTTCCATCATCTGCCTTTCCACAAGCCGTAAAGCCCAAACATAAAAACAATAAATAAACACATAATTTTATATTTTTCATAATTCTCCTTAACCTAACACAAAGCCCCCACCGAAAAGGTAAGGGCTTTTTATACTTAACTAAACACCAGCCGAAATTGTATATGGTTTTTTATTTCCTTTAATCAGAACCCTAGCTTCATTTATTACACTAAATGTTTTTCTCCGATAATCTTTTTTAGGTGCAACAATCGCATTAGACCTCCAACTTGATTCTTTTGCTCCATTGGTATTAGACCAATATCTAGACGCTGTAGGTACTGTTTGCCAACTAGAAGAACTGCTTGCATTAGCACTTACTGTTGCTCCATAGCCCACTCCCATTGCTAAACTTGCTCCACTTCTTAATGAAGCTGATACACGCCATGTTGTTCTTATTTCCTTCACTTTTGCTTTTCCACTATATTTTGCCGAAACCTGATAATCCCATTGATATGTTGTTCCTGACTTTGATGGACTATTACTTCTCCATACATTCGAATATAGCTTTCCCCCTTCCTTTACGCTCTTTGATTTACTTTGATTTGCTGCATACACATCTATTGTCATACAAGCTGTCATAATACTTAATGCCATTAAAATGACCCCAATTTTTTTAATCTTTTTCATCCTATTAATTAACTCCTAATTTGTATTTTTTGTCATGACGAAGCATATTATAATATAGCTATATATATATAGTCAATATGTTTTTTGTTTTATTAATTTTATCTACATTTAAATCTAAGAAAACATATTTTTTTACAATAAGTTTTTACTAGTCAAAATAATATAAATATATTCGTTTTATCTTATTTATTTTATCAACGACAATATCATAAGAGCAACTACATCAAAATGCAAAATTATTCCACCTCACTAAAATCTATATTAATAAAAAAAATTTAGTACTTCCACCATAATTCGTAAATTTTGCTCATTATATCAAAGTCATGACCCCCATTTCAAATGGGAAATATAAATATTATTCATTATTGTTTCAAGACAAACTAGCAATTCATTACCAATTACAAAGAATTTTGGAAAGCCTTATAAATTAGGGAACTATAGAGATTTTAAGGACAGACCATCGAAAATACAATTTTATCAAAGAAATTGCATATTCACAATCTGGCTTTGCCTCTTGCCTTCTATAATTAACTTTGATCTGCCATATATACCCTTTACCTATTATCTACACTTATTTTAAATACCAATGTTTTTGTTAACTTAATGTATTGTTTAATATAATTATTTTTTATATTATTTTGTAGTATTATTATACTGTAAGTACTTGCAGCAAAATTATATATAACAAAAGGAGGAATTTTATGAAAGTAAGGAAAAAAATCAAAAAATTATCAGCTGTCATAATGACATTTGCAATGTTATTTGGACTTCTGCCCATGTTAGGCTGTGGGATTACAGCAAAAGCAGATTATAATCCGGTAAAGATGTATTCTGTAGATACAACATTTAGCAGATATGGTATTACAACCCGCAATATTTACATTCAGGTAGATGCCAGCAGCGCTGCTAATAAACAGGTATACGTTCACTATGAACTTGTCAATGAAGATGAGTGGCAAGATGCACAGGCATCTTTTGTTACTAAATTAGATGACAACACTGAAATCTGGAAAGCAACTGTTTCAGGGATCATAACTGGGCAGTTTGCTATTAAGTATGTAGGCGATGGTCAGGTTTACTGGGATAACAATAATGGGAATAATTATGCATATGATGATATTTTAGGAACAGCTAACGTATCTGCCCAGCGCCTGAGATCTAGTCTAGATGGCTACTCTTTATATGTTGCAGTGAAAAATCTTGCTTATAATAAAGTAGTTAGAGTAAGATATACTTATGACAACTGGGCGACTTATCAGGATGCTGATTTAACCTACTCTTATACTCTTACAGGTACAAACAATGAAATATGGGGTACTACACTTAGTATTCCAAGTTCAACTAGCGGTTTCCAATTCTGTGTTTACTATCAGGTAAATGGTCAGACATACTGGGACAACAATTTTGGTTCTAATTATGATTCCAGTTATTACAGAGCATATTAATTAGTTAACCCATTCCAAAGGAAATACATTCAACACATTAAAGGGGCTGTTGCAAAATCATGAAATTAGATGATGGAGTGATACCCTCGCTCTAGCAAAAAGGAAAACCGGAAGAAATTCCACTCAATCTGTGAATTCCTTCCGGTTTTTTGCACACTTTAATAAGGCTGTTTTGTTATATTCATTTTAAGCGGATTCCTTCACCGGAAACAGATATTTTCCAATACAGTCATTCTGTATTTTGCGTGGAGTTTATTGAGATTATAGCCCATACTAAGCAAAAGAATCTCCAGTTTGACTTTGCTTTTCCCACGAAGCAGAAATCTTTGAAACTCATAGTCGTTTTTCAGAACCCCGAAGGCTCCTTCGATTTGGATTGAACGGTTCATCCGATACAGGATTCCTGTTTCACTCAGGATAATTTCATAAGATTCCTGCCGCTTCTCTAAAAAGCTTTTGGAAATGTACAGACGCTTGTTCCCTTTTGCTTTCGTACACTTTTTCTTATAAGGACAACTGGTACAGTCTTTGCATTCGTAGACCGCTACCTCCGATTCAAAACCGCTCTTGCTTTTCTGTTTTTTCAAAAAGATCGGCTGTAGTTTCTTTCCGGCATGGCAGGTATAAGTATCTGTAATCTCATCATATCCCATGTTTTCCCACCTGCTGATATCCTTCTTATAAAGCTCCTCTTTTTCCATTTCTCATAAGTCTGCGGTTTGATGTATGGTTCTTGCCCCTGTTCCCGCAGATAGGTGTATCCTTCTTCACTTTCATACCCGAAATCCCTGTTTTCTTCCATTGTTTTTAGAAAGGGTACAAGCGTCCAAACATCATTCCGATCCTGGAAAATATCTGCTGCTACAATGTATTTGCTGTCCACTACGATCTGTACATTATATCCCGGTTTCAACTGAGCGTTACGCATATGGTCATCTTTCATGTGCATGAATGTAGCATCCGGATTTGTCTTACAGTAATTATTCCATCCCTGAAAGCTGGCCGTGTGCCAGTTGTAGATCGTCTGGCGCTCCAGGAAGCATTGAGACAGTTCCAGATATTTTTGATCCTTGCTTTTGCATTTTCCTTTTCCATGTACGAAAGCTGTTCCATCAATAAATACCGTTTCTTTTGATAATTCTCCGTTTTTCTCCAGTCAACGTACCATCTGATAGAAAAGATTTTCGCAGGCGTCTGCCAGAAAACCAGTTGATAAGGTTCACCGAATTCGGTATCATTTTTATGGTATTTTGAATTACTTGTCATAATTAATTATACCACGGATTACGGACTCTTCGGAGTCCGTTTTCTGTATTCAGGCATAAAAATGAAGCCATTGCTCCATAGATGATTACTCATCTATTTTGCAACAGTCCCTTTCATTCAATTATTTGGTTTATGTTATTCCCCCTATTTTTCCTCCAATTCTTCTTCAGAAAATATTTCATATAACTCATGCTCTGTGATTGTGCAAAATATTCCATGATTTCTTAATACTTCAATGCCATATCCTTCTTCTTCCTTCCATACATATGTATAAAGTCCATTTTCCTCCTCATCATATGGATATACTATAATACAAAGCTGTTCTTCGCCAAACATATTTGTATATTCTTGATAAAATCCTTCTTTGGGTTTATTTAAATTTCCCAGACTTTCAAGTTCTGTTTCTAAATATTCTTCGGGATAACCACATACCTCTTTAAAAAATCCTACTACTCCATCTGTTCTGCTTACATACTCCTTCAGCTTATCTCGAGGATAAAACATTACATTTCCATAATTTTCCTTTAATGTTTTTGCCACTTCATCATCAATATGTAGATATACACTTAGCTCTCTTCTTGATTCATATCTGGCACTTGCTATCTGATATTGTTCTGTCGGTGTCAGTTTTAGTTCTGCACAAATAATACTCATTTCTTCTTCGGTAAAACTTGTTTTTACCCAGCTTAATGGTGGCTGCTGCAACCGTTCCAACATGGAATGTGTTCCCCACATCAATATAACACTTATGATAACAGCCATGATAGATAGCCATAAATCCTTAATGATTTTCTTCTTCTCTTCTTCTTCCCTTTTCCTAATCAGTATTACAATATATTTAATAATTCGGTAGGAATGCACCACTGCAATTGTAAGAAAGATAATTCCGATTCCACCCATAAATTATAAGTTCTCCTCTAATTAGTTACCTTACATGATTTTTGCTCTATTCGTTCTCCGATTCCTTTTCATAAAATATTTCATATAACTCATGTTCTGTGACTGTACAAAATATTCCATGATTTCTTAATACTTCAATGCCATATCCTCCTTCTTCCTTCCATATATATGTATAAAGTCCATTTTCTTCCTCATCATATGGATATACTATAATACAAAGCTGTTCTTCGCCAAACATATTTATATATGTCCTAACCCCGCCTTCTTTTGCATTTAAATTTCCTAACCGCCTAAGTTCTTTTTTTAAATATTCTTCTGGATATCCACATACTTCTTTGAAAAATCCTACTACCCCATCTGTTCTACTTACATACTCTTCCAGCTTATCTTGAGGATAAAATCTCATATCTCCATATGCTTTTTCTAAAGTTCCTGCCACTTCATCATCAATGTGTAGATATACACTTAATTCTTCTCCTAACTCATATCTAGCACTAGTTATCTGGTATCGTTCTGTCGGTGTCAATCTTAATTCTCCACAGATAAGATTTATTTCGTCTTCGGTAAAACTTGTTTTTACCCAGCTTAATGGTGGCTGCTGCAAGCGTTCCAACAGAGAATGTGTTCCCCACATCAATATAGTACTTATAATAACAGCAATAATAGATAGCAATAAATTCTTAATGTTTTCCTTTTTCTTTTTTTCTTCTCTTTTCTTAATCAATATTACAATATATTTGATGATTCTATAAGAATTCACCACTGCAATTGTAAGAAAAACAATTCCTATTCCGCCCATTGATTATATTTCTCCTCTTTCAATTATTGGGTTTATAAATTTTTCTTAAAACCAATGCATTTTAACAATTTCTCCATATACAAAATATGGTTTAGCAATCCCCAAGCTTGTCATTTTCCACATTTCTGCATTTGAAAATCCCGGAATCAGTTCTTTTTCGTCACCATCATCCCAATCGTAATAGTCACATACAATATACCTTATTTTCATGGTATAACTATCACCATTTCTTGTTGCAGTTGCAACCATATAACCGCTCGCCTGACCTAATGCAATAAACCAATTAAAAGCTTCATATGGATTTGTTCCATTTATTTCATTTTCATGAGCAACAAACAACTCCTTCGTAACTATGGTCATACTTTCTCCGTTTTTTAATGTATTCAAAAAGTAATCTGACATTTCTTCTAATCCCGTTGCATAAGTTTCCTTTCCCACCTTTTCTGTTGTAATAAAACCATTCATATCCGAAAGTTCAAAATCTGTTCCTGAGTTATCAAGATAATGTAGCATTGATTTTGCTCCTAATGATTCTCTATTAATACCTACTGCTGCTCCTTCTAATCCCGTTGCCATTACCCCCATTAAGACATATTTCTTATAAATCTCTTCTATTTCTTTTTCTGAATATTTTCCCTTTCCATAATCACGTTCTCTCTTTCTCTCTCCAACTTCTTTTATGTTCATCACTTCCTGTACTTCGCTCATAAAATCCATATCTACCAAAACATAATCCTCATAATTAACTGATGTTGTCAACGGATGTTCATCATGTAAATCATCCACCCCATCTCCGTCCGTATCTTTCAACAATGGATTACTTTTGTAATTCCAGTTTGCAAATACTGGAACCAGCTCACTATCTATAGCAATCTCTTTATCCTGAGGCATTCCGCCCAACTCATCATAATCGCTTACCCCATCTCCATCTGTATCGGCATTATATGGGTCTGTACATACAACCTCACCATTCGGAAGTTTAAAACCTTCTTTCTCATATATTATATATCATATAACCCATCACCATCCGAATCAATATAATCCTCCTTTGATGCCCGTTCAAATAGTTTTCCTATTTCTTGTATTTCCTGCTCTGTAGTTGCTGTAAAATATCCTCCGCCCGTTTCTTCTACAATTTCCTCCAGTTCTTTTACCCCCATTGTATCTACATTTACTACATATATTTTTATACCACGTTCTTTTGCTATTTTAGCTTTTTCACAAATATCATCTGTTTTATAATTATAGTTGACCCTTCCATCACAAATTATAATCATTATCTGCTGATTTCCAGTTGTACTGTCTTCTAAGTTTTCTAGCGAAATCCTTAAAGCATTATATAAATTATGATCTTTAGCCCAGCCACCAGTAATTCGATATGTTTCATCTTTTCCTGCCGTCATATAATTAGAATACAACATAATGAAGTTTTTACCACCTTTTGATAAACCAGAACCAGAAACGCTATACGCATATTCATGCAACATCTCCCAGTCTTCATCCAACGTAACATTTGCAATTGAATAAAGTACCTTTCTTGCCCTATCAAATTTTGAATCGTATGTCATAGTTGTTGAAATATCCACAAGAAATGAGATATCATAATATTGTCCTTTCTCTAGAATTACATCATCATAATTCATTTCCTTGCACATAATTTCATAATACTTTTCTGCATCTACCACCCCATATTTTGAAAAATGAGTCGTTGTATAACTAATAGTATGATTTTCTTTATCAAGTACTGTTTCATCTTCATAGATTACAAATTTATTGTTAGCCTCATCAAACCATACAATCGCTAAATCTTCTTCCGAAGTTTCACCTAATTCCTCCGGCTCATATTCAAAGGTAATCTGAGCACTTTCAAATTCATGCTTTGCAGTAATTTCAATGGGTACACCTATCAAACCTTGCAGATTTGAAAATAGTGCATCCATTTGATATATATTTTCTATTGTTACTTCATTTTCTATTATTCCACTACAGGAAAGATGAACCGCTGCTTTTTTAATCCCCTTCTGCTCCGTATCCTCCGGCTCAAATGTAAGTGTCTGCTCCACCTTTTCATCGCAATCCAATATTCCATCTTCATCTGTATCTGGTTTATTTGGATTAAATCCCAGTGTAATTTCATCATCATCTGACAAGCCATCTTCATCTGTATCTGCAGATAACGGATTGGTATGATATCGATTCATTTCATCGCCATCTAACAGACCGTCTCCATCTGTATCTGCATTCAGCGGATTTAATTCATGTTCTATTTCATAACAGTTACTAAGCGTATCTTGATCTACATCTTCATCTCCATCTGATACACCATTTCCATCACTGTCAGCCTTTAAAGGGTCTGTACCTAATATGATCAGCTCATATACGTCTGATAAGCCATCTCCATCTGTATCCCATTTATCTTTATCTGTGCCAAAGAGTAGTTCTTGATAGTTATTTATTCCATCACCATCATCATCCGATTCATCTATGGAAAGATTTTTACTATTTCCATCCTGTGTATTAAACACTTCAATGCTTTCCTTATATATTTCATTCGCTTTATTGGTGGCTGTAATCGTGATTTTATTAAACCCGGTTACCATTCCAAAATCTCGTATATTCCAATACTCTGAAATACCTATTTCCCCTTGCTGTACCACATTTTCCATCACATCTGTTACCTGATATTCTAATTTTCGTACCTGCCCCACTGACTCTATGCTTCCTGATAATCCATCTATTACCTGGTTGCACTGCCATGCCTCAATTGCCTCATTGTACTCAAACTTTTCTGTATCCACCTGAATTTTTATTTTCGCTTCTTTCTCTTTTTTGGTAAGATAACCACTGACATTCCAATCAGTTATTTTAACACAGTTCATACCTGCCTGATATTCTTCTGCAGTAAGTGCCACGGAACAATTCCAAAGGGTATTTACATTTCCCCTCCAAAACCTTAATATATTTGCCCTTTCATCTTCCTCGGTAACAGTATAAGCATAAAGATATTCACTTTGAATATCATCTACTAGCTTTGGTGCATATAGATTTATATTTGCTGTAGGAAAATATATATCCTGTCCATTATTTTCACTCTTAGTGGCAATAGAGAAATTTATATAAAATAGTGCTTCACTCTGCTTCCAGTCACTAAATTCTGAAAAGTCAAGATATATTACATCTCCTGAATGAAAGTATTTTCCCTGAGAATCTTCGCCCCAATATCCATACTCATGACCTTCTGCATAATATGTAGTAAAGCTATCTCTCCCGCCTGCACTCCATGAATTCCACTGCATACTCTGAGTTGAATCCATACGATTAAATGTAATATTCGCCGCACTTTTAGGAACCTGTGCACTCCACATGGTTTCATTCACTTTAGTCATAAGATAATGCTTTTGATAATTAGAATTATCTACTAACTCTATCACAGCAGAATCATTTCCAATCCAATGTTCTTTTGAGTTGTCTATAAAATATAATGTAATTTTCTCTTCTGCATTAACTTTTATCACAAATTGTGTTGGTTGTAAATTATTAAATACTATCAAACATATTAGTAAAGCCGCATATATTCTTTTTATTTTTGTACCCATTATTCTTCCCCCTCTTTTATAAAAGGTGCTGTAGTTATCCACAGCACCTTTTATTCATATTACTGTTTTTCCACACCAAGTACTACATTTTCCCCATTAATATTCCATTCCTTAACATAACCCTTGGTTTCACCTAATACAATATCTACCGCAAGAACTTCAGACTTAATGTTATCACCAAATTTCTTGATAATTCCTGTAACCTTGTCACTTCCTGTTTCGTAAATCTTAATCTTATCCATTACCTCGAATCCGGCTTCCTTACGCATAGTCTGTACTTTACTGATAATTTCACGCACAAATCCTTCTTCAATCAATTCCTCTGTTAAGTTCGTATCCAGAACCACAGTGGCCTCGTTATCGCCTTCAGATACATAGCCCTCCATCTGCGCCATGTCGATCAGCAGATCTTCCTTGGTAAGTTCCACTGCTTCACCATTAATATCTAAATGTAAGACACCCTTCTCATTTAATTCATCCATGGCTGCATTTCCATCTAAAGAACTTAATGCTGCCTTAATTCCGCCTAACAGCTTTCCGTATTTTGGTCCCACTGTCTTTAACTGCGGCTTAAAGGTGTAAGAAGTAAATGCACGAACATCATCGGTGAAGTTCACTGTCTTCACATTCAATTCATCTGCAATAATTTCCTTATAGAAATCGCTTAATTCTCTGTCGGCTTTAATAAACATGGTTCCGATGGGCTGACGATTCTTAATGTTAGCTGCATTTCTTGCCGCACGTCCCATAACAACATATTTTAAAACAGCATCCATATTATTTTCTAATTCTTTGTCAATGAAGCTTTCTTCCACCGTTGGAAAATCACATAAGTGAATACTTTCCGGTGCTGTTTTGTCAATGCTTCTGACTAAGTTCTGATAAATATCTTCTGTCATAAACGGAATCATTGGAGCCGCTGTTTTACAAATTGTTACCAGTGCTGTATAAAGTGTCATGTAAGCATTGATTTTATCCTGTTCCATTCCTTTTGCCCAAAAACGGTCACGACAACGTCTTACATACCAGTTACTCATATCATCTACAAATTGTGCCAATGCTCTTGCTGCTTCAGGAATCTTATAGGAATCCAGATCAGTGTCTACTTCTTTTACCACAGAATTTAATTTAGATAACAACCATTTATCCATAACGGATAATTTATCATATTCTAACTTATATTTTGTTGCATCAAACTCATCAATATTGGCATATAACACAAAGAATGCATACGTATTCCATAAGGTACCCATAAACTTTCTCTGACCTTCCGTAACTGCCTTGCCATAAAAACGATTTGGCAGCCATGGCGCACTGTTAATATAGAAGTACCATCTTACAGCGTCTGCACCAAATTCATTTAATGCATCAAAGGGATCCACTGCATTTCCTTTTGATTTAGACATTTTCTGTCCGCTTTCATCCTGTACATGCCCCAGTACGATTACATTTTTGTATGCCGGTTCATTAAAGAGAATGGTGGATTCTGCCAGTAAAGAATAGAACCATCCTCTGGTCTGGTCTACTGCTTCGGAAATAAAGTCTGCCGGAAACTGCTTCTCAAACACTTCTTTGTTTTCAAATGGATAGTGATGCTGTGCAAAGGGCATGGCTCCTGAATCAAACCAGCAGTCGATTACTTCCGGTACTCTATGCATTTCCCTGCCGCAATCAGGACATTTGATCGTAACTGCATCGATGTATGGACGATGGAGTTCAATATCCTCAGGACAATTATCACTCATGCTCTTTAATTCTGCAATACTTCCCACAGAATGCTGGCATCCACATTCACATTCCCAGATGTTCAAAGGTGTTCCCCAGTAACGATTACGGCTGATGCCCCAATCCTGAACGTTCTCTAACCAATCACCAAAACGTCCTTTACCAATACTTTCCGGAATCCAGTTAATCTTATTATTGTTTGCAATTAAATCCTCCTTTACTTCTGTCATCTTAACAAACCAAGATTCTCTTGCATAATAAATTAACGGTGTATCACATCTCCAGCAATGGGGATACTCATGCTCGAATTTAGGAGCATCAAATAATAAGCCTTTTTCTTCTAAATCCTTTAATATCTGCGGATCTGCTTTTTTACAGAAGGTGCCTGCATATGGTGTTTCTTCTGTCATTTCACCTTTTCCGTTTACAAACTGAATAAAGGCAAGGTCGTATTTTCTTCCCACGCTGGCATCATCTTCACCAAATGCCGGTGCAATATGAACAATACCGGTACCGTCTGACATGGTTACATAGTCATCACAGGTGACAATATGAGCTTTTTTTCCGACCTGCTTCTTTACTGCTTCTCCGGTACATTCAAACAACGGTTCATATGATTTTCCTTCTAAATCTTTACCTTTGTAGCTTTCTAAGATTTCGTATGCTTTTTCTTCCTCATTTTCCACTAATTTACCAAGCACTTTATCAAGCAGTGCTTCTGCCATATAGTACGTATATCCGTCTGCTGCCTTTACCTTACAGTAAGTTTCATCCGGATTCACACAAAGACCTACATTGGATGGAAGAGTCCAAGGTGTAGTTGTCCATGCTAAAAAGTAAGCGTCTTCTCCTATGAGTTGGAATCGCACCACTGCAGAACGTTCTTTTAATGTTTTATAACCCTGAGCTACCTCCTGTGCAGAAAGGGGAGTTCCGCAGCGAGGGCAGTAGGGCACAATCTTAAAGCCTTTGTATAATAACTTCTTATTCCAAATTTCCTTTAATGCCCACCACTCAGATTCGATAAAGTTATTGTCATAAGTAACATATGGGTTATCCATATCAGCCCAAAAGCCTACCGTAGAAGAAAAATCCTCCCACATTCCTTTGTACTTCCAGACACTTTCTTTACACTTCTTAATAAATGGCTCAATACCGTATTCTTCAATCTGCTCTTTTCCGTCCAATTCCAAAAGCTTTTCCACTTCCAATTCCACCGGAAGACCATGGGTATCCCATCCCGCCTTTCTGGGAACCATATATCCCTTCATGGTACGGTAACGGGGAATCATATCCTTAATTACACGCGTTAAAACGTGGCCAATATGTGGTTTACCATTTGCTGTGGGCGGTCCATCATAAAAGGTATATGTTTCTCCTTCCTTGCGGTTTTCCATACTTTTTCTAAAAATATCATTATCTGCCCAGAATTTTTCTGTGGCTTTTTCCCGTTCTACGAAGTTAAGATTTGTAGATACTTTTTGATACATGTGTATTTCTTCCTTTCTATAATTAATAGTCTATTGTTCCAAGGACGTTTTTTATATATTTGCACATTTCCGTAAGTTAGCGTAAGACAGATAGGAAGTGGGCTGGCAATGCCTGTAGAGGGCGGTTAGAAGTGTCTTAGTATCCCATTCATTGCATTAGCAATTTCCGGACAGGATGTCGGGAAAAGGAACCCCTGAGCCATGGATGGCGAATGTGTTCCGGTTGCGACCGTTTTCCACAATCCTTCTCGGGATACTTAGAACTTCTTACCTCCCGTAACCGGTATGCCAGCCCACTTTCTATCTGTCCTACATCAACTTTCCCAATTCTAAACTACAAAAAACTCCCGCCTTATTGTAAAAAGACGAGAGTTAATTTCGCTATACCACTGTTTACAACATACCATCATATGTATTCCCTATAACGGGGGATACCGTCAGTGCCTAGCTGACATTTCAGTTCAGCCTGAAACTCAGAAGTGATATTCAGTATTTTCTACTCCTACCGGACTTCCACCATCTCCGGCTCGCTATCAGTTTTAAAAGTACTTACTGTCTTCGTCTTAGTCTTTTTCATTTTTATAATATAAAATTACTCACCATGATTGATTATATAGTCTTTTTCAAAGAGTGTCAAGATACTTGACCAAATTAAAAAATAATACGGTGTACCATCAGATGAGGTTGCCGCCTCATCTAGCAAGAGTGGTAGTAAGGGGTACCGCACAATACAGATTTAATCTGCAATACATACAAAGTTACAATTATTATACGTTAAAATTTTATTTTTACATTAATAATGTTAATGTAATTCCACAGGGGTATCTAAGTGAGAAATTAGTGTTTGTAAGTTTTCTTCCTATTTCCTATCTAACAATCTGTTCCATAATATATGGATCCTTGATTTTCTGATCCTGTGCAAACAATAATACCTTTGCCATAATTTCAGCCGTCTTTGGATCATCGTCTATAAACGGCAGAAATATTTTACCTCTGTTTTGGGAATGTACCGGCAATACATTAATCTGATGGCCTCCTACCTGATGAATCACACCGCTGCCAAGATGAATACTATATTCTCCATACTTCCCCTTCACAAATGCATGGGTACCTTCTAAGGTGACATTTGTCAGCTTAAACAGTTCCAAATTAAACTGTACAATTACCTTTCGCATTTCAATGGTAGAATGACTGGTCAATGGGTCCACGCCGCCGGCATGGGCTACACTGACTGCCAGATCCGTATCCCGCATAACCTCTGAATATACAATATCCGGCACCTCTGAAAGTTTCATCTGGCGGAAAGTTTTCCTGTCGTAAAATACAACATATTCCAACGTGGGTTCTTCCGTATCTGCCGGTGAAAACCAATCTGCCATTGCATAAATGGTGGCAATAATATTTTCCTTATAATAAATCTTCTGTAAGCCATTTTCATAATCTGCAACCCAGCGCCGGTTCTTTAACGCACCCACCGTTTTCGCAGGCTGAATCTGGTTTCCGGCAAACATTCTGGACTTATCTGCTTCTGCCTCCTCCGGAAGCTTCACATAAAGCTCACGGAATACCTGCTTAAATGGCTGCTTTCTACCAGTATCCTGCTGTCTTTTAAAAAACAGCTTTTGATAGTCTGTCCAGCATCCGTTCTGGTACAGATCATAAGGGTGTGCCACACAAAGTTTTCTATCTCCGGCAAGAGAGATTACCTGCCCTTTTACATTAGTCATTCCATCTCCATTCTCCGCTAATATACCAATCTGCACATCAGCTTCTTCCTCTATACCGGGAATCACATAAACCAGATTTGTAAGGATGGCCTTTGTCACCGGATTCATACATAGCTTTTGCAGCTCACTGTAGGTATAATAATCCCTCTCTTCCATTGCCCGTTCAAACATCTGCACACAGCGGGAATACTGATTTTTCAGTTTCGTGACAAACTCCCTCATTGCCAAATATGTTTCATCCTTTTTTATAGCCGCCGGTATTGATTTTAACTTTTTACCCTCCTTCTGGATACAAAGCTCTGCCTTGCCCTGCGTACTGATTGCAATTTTACATTCATATTCACCAATGGCAACCCCTTCAAAATAAGCTGCATTGGAGGTAACTAAAGCTGTCTCCATGGCAAGTATCAGTCTTAAATCATCTGCATAACCTGCTGTGGTTGCCAGATTTTTTAATGCAACCTCTACGCATTTTGCCTCACTTGCCCGCCGTTGTGCACCAAATTGCTTGCTTTCCTTTCGAAATTGCTGCAAAAATTCATAGCGATGTATTTCATCTGCTTCATCCACCACCGGCAATATACCATAACTCATCAACAAATCCTTGTTCCGCTTTTGGGATATAGCCTGCTCCAATTCTTCTCTTGTGATCTTTCCTAATGCTGCATCTGCATACTTTCTGGCACGGGAATGTTTGCTGCCATCGGAAATGTATTTTGCTGCCTTGTAAAGCTTCGAAAACATATCCTCTCCCAACTTTTCATAGGCTTCAAAGAACCAGTCCACATCAAAGCAGCCGGCATTTAATTCCTCTGCTGTAAGGGGGGTATATTTTGCAATCATTGCTTTTTTCTTATCATCAAACTGCTCATTCATATGTGCCATAAAATAATAACATCCGCTCTTAAAGCCTTCACACTGCAGATATGCCTCCGCCAAATCCAACCATTGAGGTGCATACATAACCGTCTCAATCAGACGCTCCTTTGATATCTTCCGCTGCTTCATTCCTTCGGCAAGCTTCTCCACAGTATCTTCTGCCAATGGATAACAAACCTGCAGCAAGTGGCTTAAACATTCCCTTTTGCCTGTTCCTGACGTCCCCCAGTAGTAATAGGTATTACGATCTAAGGTATCTTTTCCAAGTGCTGCCAATATAGACATTAATCGGTCTAATCCATAGACACAGGTAATCTTCTTTACTGCCTCTGAAAAAATAGTGGCAGAATCCCCACGCTTTAGCTCCACCTCCAAAATCGTGTCTACAATCTTCTGGTAGAATATTTTTCCTGACTGATAAAATGCTGACTTCATATCAACTGTTCCCTGTTCCAAATCAACCTGCATATAATTTTTTAAATTCTGCAGTTCACTTCTAGTCAGCTTCTCCTTCATAAAGCATCCTAACTGCTCCACTGCTATGGAAAGCCCTAGTGTTTCAAAGGCATTCCGATACACAAGATCTGCCGGAATCAACCCCAGCGTATATGCCTTTATGTAATGATACATGGAAAGATAATTCTTCTGATCTCCTCTGACATAAGGTGATTCTTTTGCCTTTTCTTGAAATTGGTATGATTCATCTAATCGATAAAAGGTGTAAAATGCCTCTGCAAACTCAGAATCATCCTTCCAATCACTTACCCGAGCTGATAAATACCCAAATTTTCGGTTACGCATAAAGGAAAACGAACTGCCGGTAATTGAAAAATAATAGCTGTCTTTTTGTTCCGGATGCTTATACCATTTTTGATTTTCTGGTAATGCTGCTGCATATAGGCATGCCTGTACCGCTACCTTCCTCGGCAATTCCAACTTCTGCTGACATTTAATAATAGTTAGAATCTGGCGCAGCATATTATGATAATATCCTTTCTTTATATATTTCTTATCTGGTATATCATAATCAGAACTACAAGCATGGAATACTTTTCTCTCCGCCGCCAGAAATCCTGGAACATCTTTCACATTGTGTCTATCATAGCCTGATTCCATTGCCATATACATATTCCAGAAATTCTTCGGTGTCTGAATATAGGTTTGATAAAATTCCTGCCATAACTCTGGGAAGGGATACTGTTTGTCCACGGAAAGTGTATAATCACGCACTATCATTTCCAGACCATTTCCCAAAAGTCTGGTTTCTCCGTCTGCACTTACATATTCATCCTTTGCATGAGCATCGATAAAAGCAGTTAATTGAAGATACAAACGGTCCAAGTCCCGTTTCGATAATGAAAAATATTCCGCCAATATTTTTTTATCTACCGACTGCTGTGGAAGCTCTATAACAACTTTAGGATCATATAATCCATATCCTTCGGTACTTAATATCTCACCTGCTCCACCCTTCCCGGTAATTTCCTCTAAAAGAATCTTCTCCTGCTCGGTAAATACAATATCTTCGTTCATTCTGTTTTGCACCAATGCAGTATACTGCTCTCGTTTCTCAGGCTGCTGCTGGCATTTAGTTTTCACCAGATCCAAGCCTGCCAGACGTATATTCTCCTGTTCTGACCAAAGCAGTCTTTTTATACTCTTTTGCAGCTCACCCTCGCTGCGCTTTTCCAGAAGTTTTAATACAAACTGGCGAATTGCTTCTGTTTTGTATTTCAGATACCCCTCTAACTGCTCATACTCCTCATCGGAAAGTGTCATATCCGAAAGAAGGGCATAAGCAGTTCTTCTTGCATAGGTTTCTTTATCGGCAATATAAGAAATTAAAGCCTGACGCTGAATTTTTGTCTTTGGTTCATGCAATAACATACGGATATAGTATCTTCTTGGGGAATAGTATCCGTTCACCTCCGAAAGCATTACACAGACCTCATCAATCAACGTCTGATCCTGCAATGCATAAGCAATCAATGACATACGGGAAACAAAGTCTCCCCGCTCCAATATCACTCCATACCAGGGAAAGATACATGGGCAATATTCCTGCTTTCGCTTTTTCATTCCATGATAAGCATGCTTTAATATCTCATAATGCTTTCTTGCTTCCATCTCATTGTCAAACAAGTAGGTCACCGGCACGGATTTATAAATAAACTCTGTATCTAAATCATTATAATAATAACTTCCCTCCTTACTTTGAAAGCTCCCTCTTACATAATCCTCCGTCCCTTCCATATAGGTAGGCATATAAGCAGCTAACAACTCATAATCTTCGGAATACCGTTCAAATATTTGCGTTGAAATACGACATGCCAGCTTACGATCCTGTATCATGCGATTATAATAGGATATAGTTAATAGCTGATTTCTGGTGCCGGTCTGTGCCAGCCGCTGCATTTCCGCCAATGCATCCTCCACCTCATAAAAACCCAATGCCCACAGACCGATCATAATCTGTACACTGTCATTGGTGTCTGTCATCTGTTTTGCGATTTCTCGATTCCATACCGCAGCCTGAATATCTGTAAATACTTTTTCTGTAATCCGCTCCATATGCGCCATATCACAGATTCCGGTCCAAGTGGCGATTGCACGCTTCACTGCGGCAAAACGAATCAAGTTCTCTCGGCTAATAGCATCTAGAATTGTAAGAAATGCCTCTGCCAAACCACAATCGGCGTTTTCACAAATCACCTGACGCACACCTTCCTGCAATCGTGCTGCAATTAAAAACTTTGCCAATAATTGATGAAGCTCTTTTGCATTTGACTTTAAAACTCCCCGTACTATTTCCGTGGTCACAATTACAGAATTATTTTCACTTAAAAATGCTTCCTGCACAGCCTCAATGACCCGTGTATCCCCGGCATTAATCCTTGCCGCCAAGATATCGTCAAAGTATGCCAGATGCAGTTTGCTGTAATAATTATCGTGACGCTTAAAATCCAAAGCTTCTGGCGATAACCGATCCATAAGGTAATCCTCTACCGTCACCTGATAACTGGCAAATACCATATAAGAAAACAGTAACCCAAAAGCATGATTAATATGTACCTCTAAATTCTTAGTCCGAATTGTTCGGCGAAATGCACCGGTTGTATATTGGTAATTAGGAAACTGATCTATAATCCCGTAGTAATCATCCAAATATTCCTGTGGCACATATAACTCTACTAGCGGCTTACAATGCTTCTTCATAAATGCGGAAAGAGAATCTTCTGGCTTATTATTCTGCCAAAAATCCGTCACCTGTTTTGCCAGATGATCGGAGGATGTACCCAGATTTGTAATATCCGGCATCAAATTACTTAGTTCGGAAGACAGCTTCTTTTTCTCTGAAGAATGCTGCTTTTCCCATTTTGACAGGCATTTATTTGCGTACTTTTCTCTTGTCTGATAATCGAATTCCATTTTTTTACCTCCCTGATATTTAACACCATACCTGCAAAGCAGATGATAATCTACCTTACCACATACGTCCAGCTAAAAATGTCAATCTTACAAAAGTCACTTCGCTGTTTTCTCTTAATGGCACCGGCTGTTCCAGTTCTTCATAACGTTCCTGATCTATAAATACTACAATCATACCATCCAAAAAGCATTGCAACATATTCTTTATAGCTTCCTGCTCATCTGCCTCCTTCTTGCCGTAATGAAGTCCAAATGCAACCTTTCCTGAAGCCGCCTGATCAGAAATTTCTATAGCCGATAAATTCTTTAAAACCTCAGCCACTGATTTTCCCTTGTTATAATTCAAAACTGTAATTCTTACTGTCTCTGTAAGAAAATCTTTTAATGCCATTTCTTTATCCGGATATATATACTCCATATGCAGGATTTTATTTTTTCGATTAGAAACACCCTTTATATTAATTTTTATCTTCATTTTACACCTCCCAATTCCATTCTTATTTTTACAATACTTCTCTCTCTTTGATTAATAGTATAGAATATATGATAGAAAAATGCATTAGCAAATTTGAAAATTAAAAAATAAATTTATGCAACCCTTTTAGAAATATTTAATTATTTTTATTTTTATTCTATTGTAAATATGGAAAAAAAAGCTATAATTTTCATATGCGATTTGAAAAAGCAGAAAGGAAACATGATATATGCTTAGTTTAGTAAATATTAAAAAAGAGTATGCATCCGGAGATACCAAAGTTCAGGCTCTCAAAGGAATCAGCGTTGATTTTCGTGAGAATGAATTTGTTTCTATTCTTGGACAGTCCGGCTGCGGTAAGACCACCACACTGAATATTATTGGTGGATTAGACCATTATACCAGCGGTGACTTGATCATCAACGGCAAATCAACAAAAGAATTCAAAGCCAAGGACTGGGATACTTACCGAAACCATTCTATTGGTTTTGTATTTCAAAGTTATAATCTGATTCCCCACCAGTCGGTATTGGCAAACGTGGAAATTGCATTGACACTGTCCGGTGTATCCAAAAGTGAACGCAGGGAACGTGCCATTAAGGCTCTGGAACGAGTAGGGCTTGGTGATCAGCTTCATAAACGACCGAATCAGATGTCCGGCGGACAGATGCAGAGAGTTGCCATTGCAAGAGCCCTAGTAAATGATCCAGATATTATTTTAGCGGATGAGCCTACCGGAGCTTTGGACACAGAAACCAGTATTCAGATCATGGAAATTTTAAAGGAGATTGCCAAGGATAAGTTGATTATCATGGTAACACATAATCCGGAACTGGCAAAAGAATACTCTACTCGAATCATCAGACTTTTAGACGGCAAGGTAATCGATGATACCAATCCATATCAGCCGGAAAAAGAAATTCCAGTAAAAAAAGAGAGTAATAAGAAAAAGTCTTCTATGTCTTTTGCCACTGCTTTATCCTTAAGTCTTAACAATTTAATGACAAAGAAAGGACGTACTATTCTGACTGCATTTGCAGGTTCCATTGGTATTATCGGAATTGCATTGATTTTGGCTCTTTCCAATGGTGTTCAAAATTATATTACTACCACCGAAGAAGAAGCCTTGTCCAGCTATCCTATTAGTATTCAGGAAAATACTGTTGATATATCCACTATGATGACTGCTATGATGGGCATGAACAAAGGTTCCGATGAAACTGTTTCCAATCAGGCAGAAGACAGAGTTTATTCTAACAATATTATGACTAACATGATAGAATCTATGATGTCGGAGACAACCACCAATAATTTAAAAGATTTTAAGAAATTTATTGAAGATGACTCCAATGGAATCAAAGAGCTTACTACAGATATCACCTATGGATATTCTACACAGCTTAATATCTACAAAGCAGATACTTCTGAGGGCATTACTCAGGTAAATCCCAGTCAGGTATTTAATGATATCGGTATGGGCGGTCTGATGGGTACAGATGACAGTGCAGGTTCTTCCATAGTAAGTACGTATTCCATGGGTTCCGGAACTGATGTGTGGAAAGAGTTATCAGATAATCCAAAGATTATAACTTCCACCTATGATGTGATTGAAGGAAAACTTCCTGAAAACTATGACGAAATCGTTATTGCAGTGGATCAAAACAACCAGATCAGTGATTATTGTCTGTATTCTCTGGGAATTTTGAACACAGATGAATTAAATGATATTATCCGTGATATTTATCAGGAAAATGACGTAAAAGAAACGGCACAAACCGATTATTCCTGTGAAGATATCCTAAATTTAAAATTCAAATTATTGCTGAATACAGATTACTATGAAAAAGAAAATGGTATTTGGGTAGATAAAAGAGACGATACTTTATTTATGAAAAATAAATTGGAAAATGCCTTAGAATTAAAGGTAGTTGGTATTATCCGACCAAAAGAAGACAGTGAACAGACAGAAACGGGAAATATTTATTATTCCAGTGATCTTATGAAATATCTGATCAATCAGATCAATGAATCGGAAATTGTAAAGGAGCAAATGGCTGATCCTGATACAGATGTATTTACTGGACTTCCTTTTGTTTCCGATGAAGAGGAAAATACTGAATTTACACAGGAAGAATTTATGGCAGCACTGCAGTCCTTAGTGGACGCCGGTGAAATGACACAAGAAGAGCTGGTTTCTATTCAGACAGAAATGACACAAATGTCAGCAGCCGGAATGGAAGAAGATGCTATGATGTTAGAAATTGTTAATGCACACCCTACAGTTTCAACCTTATTTTCCTCTAAGGAAAGTACAAATACGTTGGAAGAAAATAAGCTTACACTTGGCATTGCATCTCTTGATTCTCCAAGCAGTATAAATATCTATCCAAAGGATTTTGAGGCAAAAGACCAAATTTCTGATATTATAGAAAATTATAACAACTCAGTTTCTGAAGAGGATGCCATTACTTATACAGATTACATTGGACTGATGCTTTCCTCCATAACAACCATTATTAATGCAATCAGTTATATTTTAATTGGATTTGTTTCCATTTCACTAATCGTATCCTCTATTATGATTGCCATTATTACTTATATTTCTGTTATGGAAAGAACAAAGGAAATCGGTATCTTAAGAGCTGTAGGTGCATCAAAGAAAGATATTTCCAGAGTATTCAATGCTGAAACATTAATTGAAGGTTTTGTATCAGGTGTAATCGGAATCGGAGTCTCTTTATTGATTTGCATTCCAATTAATATTATTGTTAACACTCACTTTGATATTGAACGTATTGCTAATCTACCTTGGCTAGCAGGTTTGATATTGGTATTGATCAGTATGTTCTTAACATTTATTGCAGGTCTGGTACCATCAAAAATGGCCTCCAAGAAAGACCCTGTGGTTGCGCTGAGAAGCGAGTAACCATATGTAATATTAACTTTAGGGAATGATATGCTCCTTTGTAGGTAGACAAATAAATTAAAAAACTACAAAAAAATCCAGTTGTATTAACACCTATAAAAAACATAATATATATTTACACGAAGCATAAGACTGCCAGTAGGTAAAACCTACTGGCAGAAAAAATTTGTATTTTTAAATTTTCTACTTAATGGGATCGGTTTACAAGGAAGTTTTACATTATAACTTATAACTGAAAAGAAGGTAAACTATTTCTATCATAACGTTACATTTTTTTCCTCTTTATCCATTCATCAATAATATGAAATCCCCATAACCATAAAATTCCCACTATAGCAACGCATATAATAACTTTTACAATCGCATTTTCATAGTCCATGGCAATATTATATGCATAGCAAAGTGCCCAATATACTGTAAATTTTGTTTGAGAAACAACTAACACCAATATAATTTCCAAAATTCCAATGGTTACCTTGCAAATCATATTATCACACAAAATGCAAATATATAAAATAACTGTCATATTTATGCCAAAACATATCCATGATAAAATAAGTGGAATACAAACAGCTTCTATTATGACCTCTAATCCACGAGTATGCAAAAAATAGCAACCGTAAATATTCATTACAAAATATACTGCAAAACATATTACCCAGTTCAAAACTACTTTTCCGCCAATACTTAATTTACAACTCCCTTTATTTGCAATAATCAACTGCCACCCATTTTCTTCATTTTCTACACACGAAAAATAGGTATTCATAATTAGCAGAAACAACGGCAACACTATCATTATCATCACATTAATCATTGTAAAATACAAATAAACATCTAACGGCAATTCAACATAATCCATAACCATGTTGCCTACAAACTTATCTATGCCTAAAAGTACTATAAAGCTTAAGAAAATCGCCAACAACAGCCATCTTCCAAAATTATTTTTTATAATTTCAATTTTAATAATATTTTTCATAATTTATAACCTTATTTCATGATTTCTTTTCAAATTTATTTGAGCTATGATGTAAAAAATAATTGTTAAAACGATACATATCACACATATTTCTATGCTTTCTGAAACACTTGCCCTAAATCCATATGAGCCGTACGTAAATGGTAAATGAATTAGTAATTTAACATCATCCACATAATAGAAGGTGATATTAAGCACGAAAAAGCAAATGGAAAGAGGAATTACAACAAAAATTTTCTTTATAATGCAAATAATCATAATGTAAAACGAAACCATCATAGTGGCCGTTAAAAATTGTATACAAAAACTTTTTAAAAATAAATTCCATTCTATATTTTCTGCCACATCTATTTGCTTTCCAACAACCAGTGTCGCAATAAAATGAACCACAAAAAAAAGAAATATGTCAATTAATGCAACTTTCATCTTACCAATATTAACACTTTTATTTACATATTGTGTGCTTGCAACCAGATTCCAAGCATTACATTTTATCTCCTGTATATAAATCTCATATACAATTGCCGCTACCAAAATATGGACAATTTCCACTATGTAAAAAACCGACTGTTCCTTAAAAACTAACTGCCAATTAGTTAGATTATATTCCACTTGATGTAACAAAAGATAGTCCTGAAATCTAAATGTTAAATCTATATATAAAAGCAAATTTAATACTATTGGTAAGAATAAGCAGATGATTATATTGATTTTTGGTTGTTTCAGCCATTCTATTTTAAAATTTTTCATCATTCCACCTTCTTTTTCGCATTAATACAAGTAATATATGATTCTTCGAGAGTGTCACATTGATATTTCTGAAGAAAATTATCTAAGCTTCCACTATACATAATTTCCCCGGCATTAATCAGAATAATGTCATCTATCACCTTATCCAATTCATTCAAAATGTGGCTTGAAATTAAAAATGTAATATTATTATCTCGATGGATTTTTTCAATAAGTTGTCGCACTTCTATGATACCTTCCGGATCCAATCCGTTTATAGGTTCATCCCATATCAATACCTTGGGATTTCCAACCAAAGACATTGCAATGCTTAATCTCTGTTTCATACCTAATGAATAGTTTTTAACTTTTTTCTTACCTGCATTTTTCAATCCAACTAGATCGATTAATTCTAAAATTTCTTCTTTTTTAATTTCAATATCTTTCATATAAGCTACCAATTGAATATTTTTATATGCATCAAGATTTGCGTAGTATGATGGACCACCTACAATGGAACCGATCTTATTTACTGATATTTTTTCTTCTGCATTGAAATTAATCTCTCCTTTATCTTTTGGAATTATACCAAGTAACAATTTAATTATTGTTGTCTTTCCGGCACCATTAGGACCAACAAAACCACACACTGATCCCTTCTTTATTTTAAACGATACATTTTTTATTACATCAGTCTTATTAAATTTTTTACAGACATTTTTAAATTCAATTATATTCTCCATTAATTATTATCCTCTTCTATTAAATTACCAGTTTGGTATAATTTATAATACTCTCCTTCTAAATCTAACAGTTCCTCATGTTTTCCATGCTCGACAATTTCTCCATTTTTCATGACATATATATAATCAGCATCAATTATAGTAGATAACCTATGCGCAATAATCACTTGCGTACATCCTTTTTGTGTTAAATAATCTATAACTCGTTTTTCATTAACTGCGTCCAGAGAACTAGTTGCCTCATCTAGTATTATTATTTTAGGATCATTTACCAATGCTTTAACCAATGCTATCCTTTGTCTTTGTCCACCGGACAAATTAAGTCCCATTTCTGAAACAATTGTATTAAATCCCATTGGCATTTCGGATATTTCTTTATAAATATTTATTTTTTTACATACCTCAAAGATTTCTTGCTCTGTCACTTTACTGTTTCCTATAGTAATATTTTCCATTATACTTCTATTCAATAAATATATTTCCTGTGGAACAATGCTAATTTGTTGACTAATAGATTCTTTTTTGATTTCATTGATATCTACTCCATCAAAAAATAGCATATTGTCTTCAATTTGATACAAGCCAGCTATTATTTTAGCAATTGAACTTTTTCCGGATCCCGATTTTCCAACAAAGGCAACTCTTTTTCCTTTCTCTATTTTTAAATTAATATTATGTAACACTTCAACAGAATTCTTTGAATAAGAAAACTTCAAATTTTTGCATTCAATACTGCCCTCTATTTCAATTTTTTTAGTATTTGAATAAGATTTTTCTTCTTTCTCACACCATATATCATTAACCCTATTTAAGTATGTTTCTGCCAATAAAAACTGAGTATAGGCTGTGAAGAGAGAGGTTTCTGATAAAAATAGCGTTGATGATAAACTTTGAATTGCCACTATTTCACCCACAGAAATTGTTCCTTCATAATATAGGTATATTCCTGAAATTAGTATCACTATAGGAGCAAACATCTGAAATGTCCCTGTAATAGCCCCATATATATTACTAATTGAATATCTTTTTTTATAAGAATCTAATAACTTCTGAAAACTGTTTAGCCACAAATTATACATGTCCTGTTCAACTCCAGAAGTTTTGACAGTCGAAATCGTAGTAATACTTTCCGTTTCAATCGCACTCATTTCCGCCTGTTTTTGTATTTCATTATTTATCGATGTGCTAAGTGGATTTTTAGTAATAATTAGTATAGCAAAATTAATTATACTTAGTATAATTGCCGCTATACATAAATATGGTGATTTTCCCCAGATAAAACATATTGCAGCAACGATAATTCCACTTTCAACGACCCCACTTATAACTTGTGATGCTAGTAATTCTCTAAATGCATTTAAACTTGTTAATCTATATATGATATCACCAACAGTTCTAATTTCAAAAAATTTATATGGTAATCTTAATATGTGCCAAAATGTTTTTTTTCCTAATTTTCTTGAAAATATAATATTTGACATCATAATACTCATACTTCTTACGAAAAATGATATAAAATATAAACATCCTAATGCCGCAATCATAATAATTGCTGTTTTTATATTTGCAAATCCCTGATTAGCAATAGTCTTATTTATAATATTCGATGTCTGATCCGGCAACTTTATTACTACTATATATGATAAACCTGTAAATAATATTGCCAACATTATCCACCATTTGTTATCTACAAATACTGAAAAAACCATCTTCCACGGCGAGGGGACTGTACTCTTTCTTGGTAGATAATCAGCGTTTGGTTTAGCAATCATTACTGCATTGCTAAAATGCTTCACTGCATCCTCTATACTATATTTTTCATAACCACATGCAGGATTCATAATGTACAAATCATGGTTTGTTATTTTATACAGTATTACAAAATGATTATTATTCCAGTATAAAATTATTGGAACATTTATACCTTTCAAAGAACAAATATCTTTTATCTTATAGGTCTTAACTTCGAAATTTCTTTTTTCCATTAGTTCTCTTAATTTCGAAAGACTATACCCGTCCCTGCCACATTCCACATCATTACGCAGCTCATACAATGTTTCTCTTCCCTTATAATATTTTAATATGGAAAGGCAACAACATAAACCGCACTCAGTTTGTGTCATCTGCTCTATAAATGGAACTCTTTTACCCATGTTCCTACCATTTCCTTTCTATTTTATATATCCAACAATAACAAACTTGGATATTTTTTAGTTTTATATCTTAAAATTGAGTATGCCATTCCTGTAATTCCTAACATAAAAGATAACATGTCATAAGCATTTGAAATTCCACAAACTACACCCTCATCAAAAATATCATTTATCGTATTTGTAAATTTATCATTAATTTCTTTTTTCATATTTTTGTATTCAAATATATTGTTGGAAATTAAATCCAATACTTCAATGTTCCCCATTTTACCATGACATAAACTATGATTGCTTACCTTATAAAAATCTTGATTAATCTTTTTTACAGCTCTTTGAATATCACTTTTACATATTGGAAGATTTGTATACTCATAAACTCTCATACGTGAAATAGCAATCCCAGAAGCACCATGACACCAGTACAAAGAATCTCCAATATTATTTTTATCCCTAACATCTTTCCAATTTTCTATTTTATTATCAAACATCTTATTTTCTCTAATAATCAGTTCTTCAACTATTTTCAAATATTTTTTTTCTTTAAATATATTATAACATCCAGCAATTGCCAAACTAACACCAGCATAACCATGTGCCAAACCAGCTAAGTTTATGTTATCAATATTTTCTATTATGTATTCTGAATATTTCTTCAATAGATTTTTGATTATAATATTTTTATCTTTTTTATATATATTAACTAGCAGAACAACCATTCCAGCTAACCCATTACAAAAATCTATATTTATATTACTATTAATTTCAATATGCGCAATTTCATTTAACATATTTTGAAATTTTGTATAATAAATACTTTCGTTCCATAATTCATATAAATAATAATATATATATAATAATGAGCCTATACCATTATATGCTGATAGTACTTTTGACATTTCTAATGATTCAAATCCTCGTAAAGCTGCTTTTACGGTTAATTTATATAATTCATTTTGGGTTTCAACATATTCACTAGCTAATAAAACAATTATTCCCCCACCATCATATAGAAAACTATTAATAGGGTATATTTTTAATTTTTCCATTCCTACTGCATGTGCGGCCCAAGTACATAAATTTTTATCCTGTGAAAATACCGCTTCACTACACACATAATCACAAATATTCTCTACATAATCTTCTTTATTAACAAAATAATAATTATAATCTTTTATATCCTTATTTATTTTTAGATTTCCATAGTTCCAATTTGACTTACCCAAAGTTGCCATTGATAATTTAATCATTCTTTGTTGAGTAATTAAATCGTCATAATCAATTTTTTCAATTCGTTTGAGAATTATTTCTAAAATATTTTCTTCATAAAAATCATTCACATTTCCATAAACAGAACATAATTTCTTAGAGTCCACAATTTCATAAAAATATGGTATATCACCATTTAATAAGCTTTCTATTTCCTTATACGCCTTTTTTAAAAATTTATTGTTAGGAGAGACATTTTTGGGTTTTAAGATACCAAATAAATTATTTTGCTCTTGTACACTATGCAGATAATCTGGATGATTTGATGCATCATAAAATTTATAATATGAATAAGTAGGCTTTAAAACTTGTCTTATTTTTATGTTGTTATTTTTAAAATAATCAATAATAAATTTTTTAATTCTTTTCTTATTTTTTATAATTAAAATATAACACTTTGTGAAGCCATCCAATAATTCCTTCAAATACAAGCAAGGATTTATACCTTTTTTTGTCTCAGATTTATAATATTGCCTTTCAAAGTGTATTTGATCCGAAAACTCATCAACTACAATATAACCACTTAATTGCTCAGAATTTTGTTCTTCGTATATGGAAAGAGGACTTAAGTCAAAATCATAAAATCCGCCAAGAATATTTAATGGAAGTAACATAGTATTTAGTACAGAGTCCGTAATCATCTGATTCATCAACCCATATGCGTTTTGCATAACAGGAATATTATTTGCATAGCTGCTATTAAATATCATTGTTTCTGTATCAATAATAATAGGATATATTCCATTTTGTATTACATTTTCATTATGTAAATCTGTCATTTTTAAACTATACGAAAGGCAAAGCATCTCTCCATAACGATAATAATATTCTTTATTATCGTTATCATTATCTCTCTTAAATTCTTCTACAAATTCTTGCCAACCGTATGTATTTTGATTAATAGTTTTAGGTACTCTTAACTCTTTTTCTAAATTTTCATTTAACATATTAACTAATTTCCCAAAAAATATATCCGTTTCTAAATCATGTGGTTTATAAAGTATTTTACAAACTCCATCGGACAAAATAATAGTTTGCTGACCATGATTATGCACATCCCCTCCTGCACTTATATCAATATATATTAACGCGTTAGCTTTAAAACCAAACTTATCTTTTAATTGTTCTTCATCCTTAAATAGATGTGTAAAGAATAAATCAATAAACTCAACTGTATAATTAATTTTCTTTTGAATTTTATCAATTAATACAGGGTATTTTTTTTCGAAGTTTTTTGTAAACGTTTTATTAAGAAAATTTTTGCAATATAGTAAATATACTTCATTGTGTGTATATTTATTTAGTTCATCAAAATACTGATTTTTCCAAATATTTAACTCGTATATCAATGTACGAACAGAAATAGAATATATTACCTGATATATTTGTCTTTCCAAATCCAATAATATTTTTTCTTCATTTTCTAACTTATATTTTTTCAAAATGTTACTTATTCTTCTTGTTGCACCGTTTATATACTTTTCAAAGAAACTATAAAACTGTAATTTATTATTCTTATCTTTCAAAACTAATATCTCCTTCCATAATAAACATGCTCTCACAAGATTATTTTGGGGGAATTAGCAAGGGAGTGCGCCTTATTTAGTCATTTATATTACTTATTTATTACAGCTTTTTGTACATGCACTTGTTGGACATGCACCAGCTAAATATGTAGCAGCGATAGTTGCTACGATAACAATCGTTACTGGATGAGAAGCTCCTACTTCCTTTTCCTCTGCTAACAGTTCTAGTTCTTTTTCATCAATTTTTCCTGTTATTTTATTAAACATGTTTTATTCCCCTATCTACAATTATTTTGACACTCTATGGTTCCAGTACAAACACTACCTTTATTTCCTAGAGCCTTGCTAACTGGACTTAATTTGAATGTTGACCAAATACCAGCTACAACTGTGTTCTCCTCAATTTCTTCAAATATACATTCGGTCATTGTTTCCATCAAAATTGGATTTTTCATTTTTACCCCTCCTTTCTACGCACTCCTTTGTTAATTCCCCCAATGATTTATTCAATCCATAAGAAGTGAGGTACTTCTTTTTCCGCATAATGTGATAGCATAGAATACCCCCACCCAGCTAGACCGATTAATAATCCAAACGTATTGCAACTTTTAAACTCCTTATTTCTCCATTGTTTTGATAGTATGTTGGAATATAATTCCTGAAACGTTTGTCTTTCTATATCTACTAATTCAAACTTTCCTAATATATTACCTGCAAATTTTAATATATCAAGATTTCCCAAATCTCCATGACAATATGTTACATTATTTCCGAATCCCTGCAAGATAGTTGTTTTAATTGCATTCTCTATTTGTTCTTTTATATTGATGTCTTTGTATCCTTCCCTATACAAAAGCAATTTACTTAATAGAATTCCAGAAACACCATGACACCATGCATAGGAAACTTTTTGTTCTTTTTGCGAACGAGACCAATTTTTTTGTTTTGGGATATAGAATTTTTGTTCTCCGCACAAAGATAAATCAACTAATTTAAAAACTGATTGATCATTTAAATGTTTTCCTGCCATGTATAAATATGAATGAATGCCAGCATTGCCATGTGCAAAACCACTATAATTATTTCTAGATACATTCCAAAAAGCTTGTCTCTCATCATTGTAGATTGCATTGGTTTTTAAATGCTCAATACAATTTTTTATTGTCTTATTAATCTGAGATAAATTGTTTGAATTTTTTGCCATTTTAAGAGCAACCGCCATTAAACCTGCTGTTCCGCCTACTATATCATAATTTTTATCTTTTTCTATTAACTTATTACATTTATATAATATAGTTTCTGCAATTTTTCTATATTTTTCTTCTTTTAATTCATAGGCCATTGAATCCAATAAATATAATGTTCCACCCACTCCACAAAACGCTCCTAGGGGGCTAATCCTAAATGTTTCCTCGTTTTTTAAAAGAGACACAGGAATTTCAGCTGCCATTATCATTGCGGTATAAAATCTTTTTTCCCCTGTTATTTTCCATAAGTAAAGGTAGAACAAAGCTATACCAGCATTCCCACTATAAAACTCGCTGCTCAGAACAGAAGGAATCCAAACATCTTCTTCAAACCCTTGAAGAGTTACACAAATCCATGATGCATCTTCTCTATTAAAATCATTTTTACCGACAATCATATTCTCTAAAATATAATCTCCTATTTCAATAGCTGTCTTTAGCCACGCCTCTGGGGTAAGTATATTATTTTTTACTTCAAATTTAAGATTAGTTTTTTCACTTTTATTTGCCCTTGTAATAAATGAATCATTAATATAGCTTAATTGCTTATTCAAATCATCTTCTGAAAAATTGAGCACTTTATTTTTAACTATTTCAATTACATTTTTAACTCCACTATTTTCTATCTCTTTTCCTGTGGATGAATATATTTTATTTTCCCCAACTACAAAGGAAAAGTATGGGACATCTCCGATTTGTAAATCCATATATTCATTTTTAGCCACTTCAGGATTTTTTTTATATTGCTCTATTAAAATTCTATATAATATTATATCTCTCTCAAACTTTTTTCTTGCAAATTCTTGGTGTAATGAAATATTCAACAATTGACTATACAAATATGTTGGACGAACTACAACTCTTCCTCTTATCCCAATAAATAAATCATAAATTTTTTTTATATATTTTTGTTTATTTTCTAAAATCCATTTGTACACATAAGAAAATGATTTTTTTATTTCTTCCTGAAATTCAGTTGCATCAGTCCTTTTACCATTAATTATTGGATTATTTTTTTCAACTTCTAATTTAAAATTTTTCCTTTCAATATATATATTATTATCTTCTTTAACAATGAATTCTGTCTTTACGTCTGTCTGTTGAATCTCATTTGCCCCTAATCCACCAACTTCTAGTTTTCCCATAAGGTAAGTTGGAAGCATTCCAACAGTGACAACTGACGATTCAAACATATCGGTTGCAATCTGTAAAGAACTGTTTTGATTTTGTTGTAATTTACCAGTAATTCGAGGATGAAGCAAAGTTTCTAAGTCTATTAAAATTGGATATTCTCCACATGCAATAATATTTTCATAATGAATATCTACTGTTCCTAGTGAATATAAAATACATAATAATTCTCCGCATCTTCCATAAAAATTTTTAACTTTCTCCATGCTAGTGCATGGAATATATTTAATTTTTTCAGCAAATCCATATTGTTCATCACTTATGATCGTGGCATATTTATAATCGTACTGAACTGCTCCCATTTCATATAACCAACAAATTAATTCTGAAAATTTCTCATCCATTTTTAATGGATGCGGCTTATAGTAAAAATTTTTTCCATCTCTTAGTTCTATTCTCGCTACACTTTTTCCTCCTTGATGGGTATCCCCATCTCCAAGAAAAATATTTAGTATAGATTTTTCTTGTATATAAATATCCATTTTTTTTTCAAGTTCTTCTTTATGAAATAAAATATCGTCTAATATTTGATACACATATTTTATCCTCATTTCTATACGCTTTGATAAAAACGTTGTAATCTCAATATACTCCTTATAATACGATTGGATTTTTTTTATATCTTTTTGACAAATATCAATATATTCTTTCAATGATTTTCCATTTTTTTTATTATACTGGAACTCATGGATTACTGTCTTGTATACTCCCTGATATACTTCTTCGCAACAACCAGACAGTATATTTATCCAAAAATTTTCCGAATCTGATATCAACTTTGACCTATCAGTTTGTTTTACTCCATTTTTATATTGATAATTTACAATTGGTAATATAAAAGGAGTAAATATATCATCAAGTTCAAGATTCTCACAAGCTTTCCTAACCAATGTATCTATGTTAAAATCCACATATTTTTCTATATCATGTTCATAATCAACTTCGTCATAGTTATCATACTTATTACATAATTCTGAAAAACTATATTGACCTGCAAATTTTAAAATATTATTTAATTCATCAATTTCAATTTCTGGAAAATATTTAATCCAAAATTTTTCGATTTGTTCTTTTTTAAATTTAGGCATTTGTTCGCTCCTATACTCCATTAATCATCTATTCCATTTACTTTTCCAATTAATTTTCCTATTTTTATCGATAGATTTATGTTTATACCAATCATCTTGTGGCAAAAAACTTCATTGGGAAAACTTATAAATATACTCAAAATATCCTAATACCAGCGGTATATTAATGCTAATTGATAACTGCATCATCATCCACTGCCTAACAAATTCCACCGTAATCTGCATAATGGAACCCTCGAGAAATACAGTCAATACTATTTTTAAAGTGTTTTCCTGTTTACAGGAAAGAACCATATCATATATTATATTGTTAAAAACGGAGAGAACTATCCCTAAAATCGTCATGAAAAGTGACGCAAGTATTCCAGAGAAGAACAGTTTCTTCTAAGGTAACAGAAGACAAAGATATCTGTGAAAACTCTTTTCTCCTTATATTTTTTCCTTTGCAAACTCATTATTAGGCTTAAGTATCAACATTGCTCAAGTAAAACTCTTGTAAAATTCGTCTATTTCTATACGAATTATATATTTTTCTGCCACAACGTGAGTTTTCATGCTCTTAAAATAACAACAAAATGGCTTAACCCTTCTTTTTTCAAAATGTTTTCTATAGCTGGCAGTGTGTAGTTACTTAAGAATCCCTACCCATCTCCCCTAACTGCCTGTAATGGTAATTTCTTTTATATAATGTAAACATATCATTTCAAGACACGCTGCTGCGTAATCTATCATATTGTTTTGTAGATTTTCGTTTGATTTTATTTATTTCTTTTTATTTATTTTTCATTTTCTAAATTTATGTTGTAATTATATATATACATTTATATAGTTGTCAAACACTTTATTTCGACATTTTTCGCACTAAATTATATCCTTCTACATTTTCTTTATAATTATTAATCAAACTTAAAAACAGCCGCTATTTTACTGCGGCTGTTCCATTGATTACTTTTCAATTTGCTATAAGAACTCTTATAGGTTTTTATCACTGCTCTGATTTTATTATAATAAGTTCTATTTCCATTCAAATTTTTTTATATAGGTAACTTTTGTTCTCTTGTAATGGCTGCTGTCTGTTCAGTTTAACTTTGTTGTTCTGATATTTTACAGAAGTAATGACCGGCTTCTTAAAAACAATTTAAAAAATTATCTATTTCTTACCCTTATCAACTTCAATTCCCTGCATAATTATGGTTAGTTTTCCTACTTTTAATGCAGTTTCTCTCTACTTTACCTTAACAGTAGCTGTGTTCCTGGGACCTACAGTTACACTTTGACTTATTGTTATACTTGAATTCGTGTTACTGTAGAAGCAACTGTTATGCTAGATCTCACTGTTAGCCTCAAACTTGGTGTAGCTTCAGTCTCTAATCCTATTAATGTGCTCATCAGAGTGATACTGTCCTTTAAATCTTCAATATTTCATAAATCCCATAAGCTACCCCGTCTTCATCATGATGTTTTGTAATCAAATCTGCTGCCCGAATGCACGACTCTGAAGCATTTTCCACAGCAATACCCGTGCCCACAAACTGCAGCATATCAATATCATTATCTGCATCACCAAAAGCGGCTATTTCTTCCTTTTTCAATCCAAGCAATTCCATAATAAATTTTACACCAGAGTGTTTTCCTGCCTTTTCATTGGAAATCTCAATCAATTGTGCTACAGATGACGTAATATAGATTCCTTCTATTTCTTTCCTTAAAGATTCCATTAGCTTCTTCTTTAAATTTTGGTCGCCTACGATAATATCCATACAATCTAACTCATTTATATTTTCATAAATAAAGTTTTCAATGTTGTCCACCATATGCCTTGTATTTTTTACATACTGAACTGCCTCTTTGCTTGCTCCAAATCTTACCGGATTGTCAATATATGTTTTGTCTGCATATGCTGTTCCATTTACAAAAGCTTCATATGTAATATGTTCATTTTCGGAAACCCGCAGAATCTCCTTTACATTATTACTTCCTATTTTATACTGGTGCAGGCATTGTTCTGTTGGAATATGATAAATGGCAGTTCCATTGGATGTAATTGCATATTCAATTCCCTGTATTTCTAATACATCCTTGGGAAGCGTATGAAAAGCCCTTCCACTGGCAACCACAATATTCACACCTTTTTTGATGGCATATTCTATGGCTTCTTTATTTACTTTTGATAATCTGCCATTGGCATTTAAGGTAGTTCTATCTAAATCAAGTGCAATACATCTAACTGCCATTTATTTCTCCTTTTTTTACTACTTCATTTTAATACAACTATTTTACTCCACTTGGCAATTTTAACGAAGATGTCTTATTAATTTTGGAATAAGTAACAGAAGCACTGCATTTTGTAATCTGCAAGTCTTCAGAACCTGCGAAAACACCCATGAAAGTCTGATAAAAACCTTTCATATCTATACTGCACTTTAATGGATAATAGGTCTTCTTATCAATCCAATAAGTTACTGTTAACTTTTTTCCTTCAAACTGTGATAAATCAATAATGTCTGTATTATCAATCTGTGCTATTTTATCCAATGCTATATCTGCAGTAATCACATAAGCCTTTCTTCCCGAAACTTTTGCATTCTTATTTTTCAGTTTTACATTTTTTAAGCCCTTTAAATTTGATTTTACTGCTGCACCGGGATCAGAATTTATCAACAGATTTCCACCTTGTTCATCTAATAAGCTTTTTGTCCATTTGCCTCCGCTTTTTTCATATGTATAAACTTTACTGCCTTTTTTTACAAAATAACAGGTTGCTTTTTGTTTTTCACCTTGTACCTGTACGGTAATTTCAGATTTTGCTTTAAATGGCTTTTTAATATAATTCATTTTTTGCATTAATTTTATTGCATAGGGCGTTCCATTATATTTCATGGTAATGGCAATATCTGTTTTGGACGTATAATTTTTAATTTTTGATGATGTAGCCGCTGCCTTTTTCATAATCTGACTTGCAGTAAGTTCTTTTGCCTCTACAGGTGTGGATGCAGCCGATAACCAGACAAATACGGCTGCCATCATAAGTGCAATTAGTTTCTTTCCTTTTTTCATACTATTCTCCCCTTTTTAATTTACACATTCTTCATTAAGTTAACCATTTCAATGGCAGTACATGCCACATCGTATCCCTTATTTCCTGCTTTTGTTCCTGCTCTTTCGATGGCCTGTTCAATATTATCTGTAGTTAACACACCGAAGATAACCGGAAGTTCTGTTTCTAAAGATACAGCGGCAACTCCCTTGCTTACTTCTGCACATACATAATCATAATGAGAGGTAGAACCTTTTATTACAGCACCAAGACAGATGACTGCATCGTACTTTCCTGACTTTGCCATCTTCTTTGCCACCAAAGGAATTTCAAATGCTCCCGGTACCCACGCCAGTTCGATATCATCAGAATTTACACCATGACGGATACAGGCATCCTCTGCTCCGCTGACCAATTTAGAAACAATAAATTCATTAAATCTTGCTGCTACAATACCTACTTTAATTCCACTTGCTACTACATTTCCTTCTAATACTTTCATTTTTCATTCTCCTTTTCATATATATAATATTTTTAACTCAAGTATATATTTTAATAATTTGTCATGTGTTCCATTTTATTTTGCTTTGTTTTCAAGTAAAATTCATCATACTTCTGAGGTGCAATCTGAATTGGAACACGCTTTTCAATGGTAATACCATATCCCTTGAGTCCTGTAATTTTCTTCGGATTATTGGTTAAAAGATGTAATCTTTTAGCTCCTAAATCATATAGTATCTGAGCTCCAATTCCATAATCTCTCATGTCTGCCGGAAAACCAAGCTTAATATTTGCTTCCACCGTATCAAAGCCCTGTTCCTGAAGTTCGTAGGCCTTTAACTTATTGATCAATCCGATTCCTCTTCCTTCCTGACGCATATAAAGTAAAATTCCTCTGCCCTCTTTTGCAATGGCTTTCATAGCTGCTTCTAACTGTTCACCACAGTCACAACGCTGTGAACCAAATACGTCACCTGTTAAACATTCAGAATGAACACGACAAAGTACCGGCTCTCCGTCAGATACATTTCCCATGGTAAGCGCCACATGATGTTCTCCATTTAATTTATTTACATAGCCATGAATCATGAACTCTCCAAATTTCGTGGGAAGTTTTGCTGTTGCTACACGTTCTACCAAAGATTCTCTCTCAATTCTGTATTTAATTAAGTCCTCAATAGTTATCATAGTTAAATTATGCTCTTTTGAGAATTCTTTCAATTCGGTAGTACGCATCATAGTTCCGTCTTCTCTCATAATTTCACAGCAAAGACCGCATTGACCTAAACCTGCTAATTTTACCAGATCAACAGTAGCTTCTGTATGTCCGGTTCTTTTTAATACACCTCCTTCTCTTGCCTGCAGTGGAAACATATGTCCCGGTCTTCTGAAATCTTCCGGTTTTGCATTTGGATCTTCCACTTTTAACGCAGTGATGGAACGCTCATATGCCGAAATACCTGTTGTAGTGTCTACATGATCAATGGAAACTGTAAATGCAGTTTCATGGTTATCTGTATTTTTTTCTACCATTTGATTTAATTCTAACTTTTCACAAAGTTCTTTTGTCATTGGCATACAGATCAGTCCTTTTGCATAACTTGCCATAAAGTTTACATTTTCCTGTGTAGCAAATTTGGCAGCACAGATTAAATCTCCTTCGTTTTCTCTATCCGGATCATCTGTTACTACAATGATTTTTCCGTTTTTAAGGTCTTCTAATGCCTGTTCGATTGTTGCAAATTCACTCATGATAAATTTCCTCCTTTTATGCTGACACATATCAAATAAAATTTTAATATGTATATTTAAAAACCATACTTTCTAAGAAATTCCTCTGTAATATTACTTTTGTATTCTTCTTTTACTTCTAAAGGAGTCAAAAGTTTTTCAACGTACTTGCCAATAATATCGCATTCTAAATTTACCTTATCACCAATTCCTCTAGAAGAAAGATTTGTTTCCTGCCTTGTATGAGGTATAATAGATACTTTAAAACAGCTATCATCCACATACGCTACCGTAAGGCTGATCCCGTCTATGGTAATGGAACCCTTTTCAACAATATAATGCAATGTTTTTTCATCTGCTCCTATCGTATACCATATGGCATTATCCTCTGGCTCTATGGCAATTATGGTTCCCATAGAATCTACATGCCCTGATACAATGTGACCGCCAAATCTGCCATCTGCAGCCATAGCACGTTCCAAATTTACAGGGCTTGCGTTGTTCAAAGTCCCAAGAGAACTTCTTCTTATGGTTTCTGCCATTACATCAGCAGTAAAATAATTACTTCCAAGTTTTGTAACAGTAAGGCAAACACCACTTACAGCAATGCTGTCACCTGTTTTTGTATTTTCTAATACTTTAGAAGCTTCAATCGTCACTATTGCCGAACTGCTTCCCATGGAAATTGCTTTAATTTTTCCTACTTCTTCTATAATTCCTGTAAACACATTTTCACTTCCTTTTGTCAATTATCATTTAAATATCCCTTTATCAAAATATCTTCTCCCAACTGCTCTACTGTAACATTCTTTAATTTTTCTGCTTCCTGCATTTTTTCAATTCCTCTGCCTCCGATCGGTGTTGCGGCAGTACTTCCGCCTATCAGCTTTGGTGCAATATAAGCATACACCTTATTTACCAAACCTTCTTCTAAAAAGGAGCCATGAATTTCCCCTCCGCCTTCCACCAAAATACTGTCTATTCCCATTTCTCCAAGTTTTTTTAATAATAACTTTAAGTCAATTCTTTCTTTGCTCCCTGCCTGTACTAAAATAACTCCGGCATTTTTAAGCTTTCTCTTTTTTTCTTCTTCTGCCTGTACATAGGCCGCGATTGTCTTAATATTTTTAGCAGTTTTTACAATATTACACTCCATATAGTCTGCCATAGACAACTTGGAATCACAAATGATTCGTATTGGGTTTACACCTTCTTCTATTCTGCAGTTTAACATAGGATCATCTTCTAAAACAGTTCCTATTCCCACCAAAATTCCACTGTATTTTTTTCGAAGAAGCTGAACATGGTTTCTTGCTTCTGTTCCGGTAACCCATTTAGAATCTCCGGTATAAGCTGCAATCTTCCCATCCAGTGTCATGGCATACTTCATAACCACAAAAGGCATTTTCTTTTCTATATAATATAAGAATACTTCGTTTAATTTTTCACACTCTTCCTTTAAAATTCCGCACTCTACTTCTATACCTGCCTCTTCCAGAATCTTAACACCTTTGCCGCCTACCAATGGATTTGAGTCCATGCTTCCTACATAAACTTTTTTAATGCCCCGCTCTATAATAATATCCGTACAGGGTGGTGTTTTTCCATGGTGACAGCATGGCTCTAATGTTACATAAAGTTCTGCCCCCTGCAGGTCTTCTTTACAAGAAAGCAATGCATTTCTTTCTGCATGATACTCTCCATATTTTTCATGATATCCCTCTGCTGCAATTATCCCATTTTTAACTACTACACAGCCTACCATTGGATTTGGAGACGTATGCCCCATTCCTTTTTTTGCTAGTTGCAACGCTTTATGCATATAAAATTCTTTTTTATTTTCCATATCAGACATTCCCCTTTTTATGAAAAATTAAACTTAATATTTTTCTGGATATTCGCAAATAAAAAAGCTCCAAGTATTAAACTCAGAGCTAAATTTACTTACACTTTTGCATCTTCCTTACTTTTACATTTTACCTGCCATTTCAGTTCTTTCAACCTGAAACAACAAGTAAATGCGTCATAAGCAATCTGTTATTTGTTACCTTCTTTCATCCAGACTTTAACTGTCGGCTTTGGAATTACACCAAATCTGCACATTACTGCTCGCGGGCTTTACCGCCGGTAGGGACTTACACCCTGCCCTGAAGTTATTGCTAATTATATACCTATCTGTGATGTTTTTCAAGTACCTTGTTGCAAAAATTATGCAATTTTTGTGTTTGATAGAAGTATTCTTACAGTCACAAGTGCTGTTTCTGGCACTTATTTTTTCTCTTTAGCAATTATTCCATAAACAAATCCACCTTCCTCTCCCTTCCATTCTTTTTGCGTGACTACTCTGTTTTCATCCACCATAAGCTTTGTTGTGGATAATTCATACTCTTTTGACAAACTACTTCCATTCGAATATGTAATAATAATTTTAAGAACCGAACCGTCAAATACATCTAGCGCACTATGTGATGCAGCTGCCAAATCTTCTTTATCATCAATTTTCGACATATCGTCATCAGGAATATAAAATCCATAATACTTTTCACTGTCATAGTTCTCTGTAATGCCGGTTCCAACTTTCTCGCAATGGTACAATGTTACATTTTTATAAGACATATCATCCGTACTTTCCTCTAAGTCAGATGTTTCTATAACGGTATAGGTATTCGGATTGTTATCTACATCATATGCCCCCTGTGAAAGCAAATCATTCAAAGCTTCTTCAGTTGTCTTTTCAATCGTTGCCGAATACAATTCACCTTTATTTATTGAAATATCAACATTTGAAATATTATCCCCTTGTATACTAAACATGATTCCTGTATAACCGCCATCTCCAATTCCCATATCCATAAAAACAATATTTTCTTCATCTGCAGCAAGTTTCTCTCTCTCTGCGGCATATGAAATAATAGAAAATGGCTCTGAATTTCTTTTTTCAATATTTTTAGCACCCAAGCTTACTGCTGTAACTAAAATTGCACATGATGCAACTGCAATCATCGGTTTTACATATTTCTTAACTTTAGAATTCTTATTTGTATTTTCTTTCATAATATCCATTCCTTTCATTCTGATTTTCAAAAAGGCGGCATCTGCTTTTTCTTGCACAGTTGGCGGTACTTCGATATCTTTCATAAAAATATTTTTTTCATTTTTACTCATATTATCTACTCCTTTCGACTCTCTCCAAAGTAATATTTTGCAAGCTTTTCACGTCCACGCTGAAGTCTGGTCTGAACCGTACTTTTGGGAATTTTTAACATTCTTGCAATTTCATCAATATGGTAACCCTCACTATAAAAAAGAGTCATTATGATACGATATTTCTCATTCAATGTAGACAATGCTTCTTTCAATTCCAGGTTGTAATTATCTTCCTGTGCCGGTTCATCATACTCATCAAAGCTTGTAATTTTTTGATTTCTCTTGCGAATATCATAACATTTATTGATAAGTATCCTTATCATCCATGTATGAAAATATCGGATTTGCCTTAAGCTATGTATCTTCTCCCAGCAAGTAAGTATTGTATCCTGAATTGCATCTGCTGCATCCTCATCATTCATAAGAATTGCCAAAGCAACTCGATACATGTCTTTCATATAAAGTTGCATTAACTGTGTAAAAGCATCCGGTTCTCGCCTTCTTGCTCTTTTTACCAAGTATTCTAATTCATTTGCCTGCATTATGGCACTTCCTCCTGTGCGCACAGTTTAATTTAGGATTCATTCAAAGCGTCCTTTATTTTCATCCTACATACATTAGACAGAAAATCTTAACAAAAAATCTCATTCTTTGAAAAATTTTTTCAAATTCCCTCCCCTGTAATGTATTTTCACATAAAAAAGCTCCAAGTATTACACTTAGAGCCTAATTTGTTTACACTTTTACAGTTATTCCTTACTTGTCTGCTTCTCCATCAATTCCTGATAAATCTTATCCACGATCTGCCTTTGTTCCTCCGTTTTCAAATCAAATTTTCTTGCAAACAGACAGCCGCAATTCATCAGTTCATTATAATCATCAATGGTAAAAGTATATGGATTGCCGCGTTTCCAGTCAATATAGCGCATACATGCCATATAATTGTCATCCATTTTATCATAATATAACCTGTCTTTAAATTTGGAATTATAGGCAAGGGTTTGTACATAAATTTCATCGGGTGCAAATGTATGTTTAAAAGAATTCAGAAGATAATCCCAATGCTCTAAAATATAAAAAGCAAATTCATCCGTAATACTAAACCAAGAAGAACCAAAGCACAATTCATATGGATTGTGCTTTTGCCTGTCCACTTTGAAAAGCTTTTGTACCCCCACATATATTTTTTCTAAGATTACTCCAAATAAAATCCTCTTTACAATACTATTTTCTCTGATATGTTTATGAAATCTGTGATCATATGCATACCTGTCATAAATTCTCCGTTCAATTGGCGGTGGACAGGTAAAATGCACAAATTCTTTTCCATCATTTTCGTCAAAAAACTTATGAATCTCGTCCTGAGTTTTTAAAGGCATGCACGCACCGGACAATACATGGTAGTACTGATAATTTTCGATGCCATGTGCCATCTGCAAAAAATACATTTGTGCCACCATAAGCCTTGGAGTCCCCCACTCTGTATGAAACCGCTCTGTATAATATACCTTTGACTTTTCTGTCAGTCCTTGAAAATAATCAAAATCAAAGTCTGTAATCGCACTGTTAATATGAATGTAAATATCGTTTCGTTCATGATCCAACAACCGGATCAGCTTCTCTAAAATCGGCCAGTTATTAAAAGCAATAATCAAATAAGCATGTCTGTTGGTCTTTTTCATCTTTTTCCCTCACTGTAGTACTACCTGATACATTTTTACAAATCTTATTACCTATGGGGATATTATACCACAATTTAAGGGAACTTTATTATTTTATATAAAATTTTCCTTACTTTTAGTTCCGGCACATTTACATAAATATATAACTGCATTTTTTAGTAATTTACATTACTTTAAAAAATTTTAATTTTTTTTTAAAAAAGTACTTGCTTTTTTTATTTTGTTCATATATAATATTTTTTGTGCTGATGAAGCGGGAAAAATAAGCGCGATTAGCTCAGTTGGTAGAGCACCTGACTCTTAATCAGGGTGTCCAGGGTTCGAACCCCTGATCGCGCACTCTAAAGGTTCCAGTTTGGCAGATTGAACTGCTGGGTTGGGACTTTTTTTGTATTATAAAATATCTTTATAAGGAGTATAAATATCAAATGAAAAAAATTCTAAATTTTTTTAAAGAAAAAAATATTTCCAGACAAACTGTAACAAAAGAAATTTTCAGTTATACTAAAATTATTTTAACTGCAGCAGTAATTTCCTTTGGTATAAGTCACTATGTAATTGCAAATGCCATTGTTCCCACCGGTTCCATGGAATCAACAATAGAACCTAAAGACAGAATCTTTATCAATCGGCTTGCTTATATTTCAAGTGAACCTAAAAGAGGAGATATTATTTCCTTTTGGTATCCAGATGATGAAAGTCAGAACTTTTTAAAAAGGGTTATTGGACTGCCCGGAGAAACCATTGAAGGAATAGATGGTGAAATTTACATTAATGGAGAACTTTTACAGGAAGACTATATTAAAGAAAAATCTTATGTTGACTTTGGACCTTATGAAATTCCAGAAGGCTGCTATTTTGTCATGGGTGACAACCGCAATAACTCCCATGATTCCCGATTTTGGCAAAATAAGTTTGTTTCTAAAAGTAAAATTCTCGGAAAAGCAGTAATTAAATATTATCCTCATCTTGAAAATTTATGTGAGGAATAACCATATGAAGTCTTATCAAATTACAGAATTTGTACACCACTTTCTTGATTGCCATGTAAAATCCGGTAATATTTGTATTGATGCAACTATGGGAAATGGTAATGATACCCTAAAGCTTTGTGAGCTTGTAGGAGAACAAGGCCATGTTTATGCTTTCGACATTCAGGAGCAAGCTTTGGAAAATACAAAAAAACTTTTAGCAGAACATAAAGTTATCCACACTGCCTCTCTGATTTTGGACTCTCATACACATATGTGCCGCCATATTGAGGAAAAACAAGTAGATTGTATTGTTTTTAATTTCGGTTACCTGCCCTCCGGCGACCATAGCCTTGCCACCAAAGCAGAAACCAGTATAGAAGCTATTACTCAGGGATTATCACTATTACGAAAAGGCGGATTGATGTCACTTTGTATCTACAGCGGCGGAGATTCCGGCTTTGAGGAAAGAGATGCACTGCTTTCTTTTCTAAAGAAACTAGATTCAAAAAAGTATCTGGTGGTCCTTTCCAGCTACTATAACCGCCCCAACAATCCGCCAATTCCGGTTATGATTATCAGGCGGTAATTTACCGCCTGATACAAGTCTGTTTTATATAAAGTTGGTATCCTATTTTTCAATCATCTATAAAAGAATATCCGTCTCCTTCCTCATCAGGAAAATAATATATATTATATGCACTATTTATTTGTTCTTCAACATCACTCTCGCGGATAGCATATTTTTCATCAACAATATTTTGTAAATTACCTAATTGTGAAAATACATAAGTAATAGTTTTACTTTCTTCCTCAAGCATTGCATACTCATATGTGCCTGCATAATCATATATTGTAATATAGGTCAAATATCCTCTTTCTGTAGTATTGCATAAAGCAGATTGTTCACTGCCATTGTAGTTAACTGCAATATTTTCCAGACGCTGGTTTTCTTCTTCATATGTTTCATTATCATAATTACAAACTATACTTAATTGATATGTTCCATCGAATAATCCTTCCTCTTCCGCATAATTACAGTTTTTGATATATTCTTTAACCATTTCCGGCTCTGGAAATATGAACAGTTTACTATGAATATCACTGTTCTCTTTCATTTTTATTAACAATGTTCCATATGATTCTGGATCAGCTATGTTTTCTTTTTTTCCACAGCCTGCACAAAATAGTATAACACAGAAAAATATACATATAATTCTGTTTTTGCTCTTCATTTTATATCCTTTCTATATTTTCCCTCATGTTAAAACAAAGGATTTTTTAACATGGTGCCGTTACAAATAAATTTTTAAATATTTTATATCTTGGAATACCTTGAAATTTCTTTGTATCTAAACCATTTTCTACATCAATGCCATTAGTTAATGATTTTAACATATCATTTGCCTTCCCTATACCCATTTTAGATAAAGTTAACAAAAAACCACCTGCGTTATAAAAAGCAAATGCATGCGAATAAATTTCTGCTGCTAAATCATAACAGGAAATTTTTGTCCACCCATTTTCCTTTAAAATTTTAGCTGCTTTCCACATGGCACCAGTTCTTGTAAGATAAGATATAGAATACCCGTATTTTTTTCCTCCTTCCACATAAATCATTTCTTCTTCATCCATTATAGTACAACTGCTTGGCATTACTAATACGCCATCATAAATCATTTCCATCTTAGTATTTCCTCCTTTATAATAAATCGAATTACTTTTGTTTACATTTAACCTCCCATCTATAGTTTAAATAATTGTTCAATATTTTATTGAATTTATTATTTCAAAATATTATATATTTTAATATTATTTCTGTCAATTGATTTTTTATAATATTCTTATATTAAATTACTCAAACTTCGCACATTAAAATGTGCCTATGCACCTTGAAAATTCAATAATAACTGGCATAAAAATAGCATGAAACCGAAGGTTTTGGTATAATTGAGTTGCTAGAAACAATTACAAACCGGAGGCTCATGCTATGAATA